>JASFTE010000087.1:0-10970 GCA_050114035.1 Armatimonadota bacterium
GCCCCACAGAGCCCCATTGTGCTGCATGTGCAGCTTATGTACCCCCACAACACGCACAATGCCCCACACCTTATGTCAACTTGTTACATTTCCGTTACATCACCCGCCCCGCCTGGCCGCGAGGGCCCTTCGTGCGTGGCCCGGTCTAGTTATGTCAGTCGAGTCCGACGAGCTTCGCGGCGTTGTTCCACGTGATGTCGCGGAAGACATCCTCGGGCAGATCGAAGCTCCGCAGGAGCTCGATGTGCCGCGAGTCATACATGTCGGTGCCGTACATGATCCGCGTGCGGTAGTCGATGAGGAACTGGCGCCCGAACTCCGGCACTCGCGACAGGGCGCCGTGCCCGGAGCCGGCCGATATGTCGCAATAGATGCTCTCGTACTCATCCAGGAGACGGATCAGCCGCCCGCCGGGCGTCACCGGGCCCTTCGGGTAGGCCTCCGGAGACTCATCCGCGTCGCCCGAGATCTCCCGCCAGAAGCCCGGGCCGTGCCCGATGAAGTTGACGCTCGGGAACTCCTCCAGGAGCGCGGGCAGCCGCGAGACGTCCACGTTGTACCACTGGTCGGACCTCGGCAGCGGGACGTCCATGTGGAACAGGCACGCGAGCCCGAGCTGGGCGCACGCGCGGTAGATCCTCTTGGAGTCCGGGTTGTCGATGCAGAGCCTGATCTTGTGCTCGCCAAAGCCCCGGCAGCCGCGCTCCACGTAATCGCGGATGCGCTGCTCGACGTTGCCGCGCCGCGGATCGACGCTGCAGAAGGGGATGAACTTCTCCGGGAACTGCTCGGCGGCCTTGAGCGTGTCCTCCGTCGGCAGCTCGTACTCGCCGCGCCGCTCCCGATCGACCTCTTCCCAGCCAAGGGTGAAGACCCTCTCCACGCCGAGGGAGTCGAAGTGCGCGGCGGCCTCCGGAATCGTTACGTCCTTCCAGTTCACGTGGCAGTGGACGTCGATCATTGTCGGCCTCCATCCCGAAGTACTTCGTCCAACGTCTGCTGCACATCCTTCAGAGTGAACGAGTCGCCGCCCCGCGGTCGGGCGGAGCCGTCCGCGCCGTACGTGGCCGTGAGCCAGCGGGAGACGACCTCGTCGTACACCGATGCCAGCGACGGGCGCTCGATGCCATCCTCCCGCAGGCTGCCGACGGACTCGGCGACGAGGCCCCGCAGCGTTGCGGGCAGCGCGTGGCGTCGTCGCCTCCGAGTCGGCTCTCGCGGCTTTCGCAGATGCACGATCACGTGGGTCTTCGGCGAGCCGTCCGACCACGTCATGGTGAACGACCTCGCGCTCGGCTGCTGCGGAACGACGCGCACCAGCTCGAAGCCGGGCCGAGCGAATGCTCCGCTGAAGGCCGACCAGACGGCGGCGTCCTTGTTCTGGAACGCGACGCTGCACCATGCACCGGACTTGAGCACGCGATACATCTCGCTCGCCGCCCGGGCCAGCATGTCGCCGAAGGCGACGGCATCTTTGCCCTGGCACTCGTTGATGACGATCTCGTCCGCGTGGTCCATCTCCAGGCCCAGCCACGCGCGCCAGAAGTCCGTCAGCTCGTAGTAGTCGATGGAGTCGCCGTAGGGCGGATCGGTGAACACATAATCGACGGAGTCGTCCCGGAGCATGTGCAGATCGGTGGCGGAGCCGCACTCGACCGTGCCCTTCCGCTCCCCGATGAGGGCGGCCGTCTGGGCATTGGCCCGCCGCAGCTTCCCGTACGTACGCCGGAAACGCTCCCACACGCTCTCGTCGTAGAAGTCGGGCGGCACGTAGAAGCGGTTCATCATCCACCCGCTGCCGCTCACCCGCTTGCCGTTCATCGCACTGACGCACGCCAGGTGCGACGTGAAGCAGTAAAGCAGCGCCCGGCGGGCCTGCCGGTGCGAGACCGCGCGGATGGCCTTGAGAAGCCGCGCGCAGTTGAGAAGATTGCGCCTCGTGAAGTGCTGCTCGAAGCGCTCAATGCGGCGCCTCTGCCGATACGGCGTCGCGTCCGGGTACCGGAGCTGGGCCTCGGCGGGCCACCACAGCCCCTCCTCGGCGGCGATCCGCTCAAGCTGCTCCTCGAGGGCCGTGAGACGCCGAGCCTCCGACGGGCCGATCTGTCGCTCCTCGCCCGTTGCGCGGCACGTCACACACAGTGGCTCCACGATATACTCGCTCGGCGGACGCGACCCGCGGATGGTGTGCCAGGCAATGAGGGCGCCGTCGCTCCCGCATCCCCGGCACCCGCCGTCGAGCCGGTACGTATCGGCGATACTGTCCTGGACCGCGCCCTCGACCTGGGCGAAGGCGCGCCGCAGCGCACGCTCGGGCACGGGCGTCGTGACCATCTCCGTGATGAAGGTGGCCATGGGGTTGAGGTCCATGCCCACGGCCCGCCTTCCCACCGCCAGCGCCTCGGATACGGTCACTCCGGAGCCACAGAAGGGATCGAGCACAAGCTCGCCCGGGCGCGTGTAGTGCTCGATGCAGCCGCGCACGACGTACCAGTCCTTGCGCGCCCAGTACTTGTGCATCAGGTGCATCGGCTGATGGCGGCCGGCGGCGTCGGCGGGGAACAGCGTGTAGGCCTCGCGGCCATGGCGCTCGCGGAACTCGCTGAGCCGCTCCCGATCGCTTGGGGCCGGGATCGGCATCTGGATGGGCGCCTCCGCCGTGGCGACGGCGGCGCTGCGGCCGTCAGCCATCGAGCGCCGACCCTTCACTTGGCATACGCCGCTGCGACCTTCTTGATCCCCTCCGCGATGGGCTCGATGTGCTCGGCCTCGTACGTGGGGTGCGGCGGCACGAAGAAGCAGCGCTCCTCTACCCAGGCGGCGTTGGGGCAGAACGCCTTGTCGTAGTGCACCGCCTCGGGCCGCGTGTCGGGGCTGCGGAAGGGGTACTTCAGCCGGCCGAAGCCGTTGTGCTCCTGGAAGGCCTGCTCCTTGTAGCACTGCGGCCACATCACGGGTCCGCACGGGATGCCCTCGGCAGTCAGCGCTTCCGTGAAGCGCTTGATGTCGCACGTAAGCCCGTCGGCGTCCATGATGATGGGGAACTGCCAGAAGGCGTTCTGCACCTCATCGCTGTCCGGCGGCAGGCGCCGGATCTGGGGGCAATCGCCGAGCAGCTCGATGAGCATCCGGCCGTTGCGCCGGCGGTTCGCCAGGTGGAAGGAGTCGAGTCGCTCCAGCTCCTTGAGTCCGATGGCCGATTGCATCTCGGTCATACGGTAATTGAAGCCCACCATGTTGTGGATATATGGCAGTGTCGCCTCGAGCTCCAGGAGCTTCATCCGCTGCGCCACGTCGTAGCCGTGGTCGCGGAATGACCGGCACTGCCAGGCGACGTCCTCGTCGTCCGTGACGACGGCTCCCCCCTCGCCGCCGGTGCTGAAGGTCTTGCTCTGGCAGAAGCTGAAGGCCCCGATGTCGCCGATGGCCCCCGCCTTCTTCCCCTTGTAGAGGCCGCCGTGCGCCTGCGCGGCGTCCTCAATGACGAGCAGATCGTGTTTCTTGGCGACTTCGAGGATGGCGTCCATGTCGCACATGCAGCCATACAGGTGCACCACCATGACCGCGCGCGTGCGATCGCTGATGTTGGCCTCGATGGACTCGGCGCTGATGGTGTGGCTCTCGGGCTCCACGTCGGCGAACACGGGCACCGCGCCGGCCTGGCAGATCGAGAACGAGGACGCAATGAACGTGTACGAGGGGCAGATGACCTCATCGCCCGGCCCTAGGCCGAGGCCTGCCAGCGCCACGTGCAGCGCGCTCGTGCCGCTGGACGTCGAGATGCCGTACGTGCAGCCGCACCACTGGGCGAACTTCTCCTCGAACTGCATACCCAGCGGGCCCGTCCAGTAGTTGGTCTGGCCGCTGCGCAGTGGCTCGAGCACGGACTGGATGATCTCCTCAGTGTACCAGGGCCATGGGGGGAACGGCTCCCTGGTGACCGGCTCGCCGCCGTCGATTGCCAGCTTCGCCATTGGGATCGCCTCCGGTTACGGTGTCCTGCTGCGTCGCTCAGCAGCGATCGCGTGCCTTCAGGCCACATACGTTCTGCCCGGGCTTTGGGTGTACCTGCCCGACTACTTGGGACTCGCAGCCTTCGGATGCGGTACGGTGGGGTAACTTCGTGGGGAACAGCAACATACGAGTGCAGTCTACGGCATCGTCAGAAGACCTCGTCCCGGTCGCCCCAGCCATCTTTCTTGGCGCGGCCGAGCTCTTCGTCCAGTTCGCCCGACGCGGCGGCCTGCTCGAGTTCCTCCTCCAGCTCTTCGCCCAGCTCCTTCTCACCCATCTGCTTGCTCAGCTTCTTCATCCACTTCACCATCTCGCGTGGGTCCTGTGTGTCGGGGACATCCATGGATTCGAGCGCGTCCAGTTCGGCCTCTTCGGACCGAGGCGCGTGCACGCGGGACATGAGCCTCTGCAGTCGCCTGCTGCTGCACTCCGGACACCGGGGGGCGGCGCTGTCGCGGGTCATTCCGCTGAGGAACGAGAACTCCCGCCCGCATCCCTTGCAGCGGTATTCGTAGATGGGCATGGGTGGTGCCACCCTCCCGGGGCGGGGCGAGCGGAGCCTACTGCGGTCCGTTACCCCAGCAGCCTCGGTTCGTCGGCTCGGCGTGCATGAAGATGAAGCCGCGCTCCAGGAAAGCCTCCTGTGCCGCGGAGAAGACGTCGTCGTCCTCGCAGATCATGATGATGGCACCGCCCGATCCGGAGAACTTGGCGGGCATGCCAAAGCTGCGCGCCAGCTCGATCATCTCCAGGTTCTTGGCGCCGATGGCCTCGTCGCCGTATATCCGACGCCGCAGATCGAAATTCTCGTTCATGAGCTCGCCAAAGCGCTCGTGATCTCCCGCGTCGAGCGCCGCGCGCGCCGCGTCCGTGTACTCGGCAAACGTGCGCATCGCTTCGACCACCTCTGTATCGCCTTGCTCGAAGCGGTAGCGCACGTCGCTGTGGAATTTCCCGGAGTCCTTTGGCTCTGGGACGTAGGCGAGGGCGAGACGTGGGAGGAGTTGGACATCCAGGCTCTCATACTTGCCGTACCCGTGCTCCTCCATGTACTCGCGGTCGAAGTCCATACACACCAGCCCGCCGTAGACCTGGATCACCCGGTCCTGCAGCCCGGCGGCGATGTCCAGCTCCTCGAGCTCGACGCTGAGCACCAGGCTCGGCTGGATTGGCTTGGGGATGTCGGCGTCAGTGAGCTCGCAGAAGTCCATGAGGCACTTCATTGCCGCCGCGATGATGGCGCTGGAGCCGCCGAGTCCGACCTGGCGGGGAATGTCGGTCTCGTACGTGATGGTGAAGTTCCTGCGGGGCAGCCTGAGCCCGTGCGTGCTGCAGTACTCGTTGAACTTCTTGCATGTGGCGAAGAGAAGCCGCAGCCCGCCGTAGTAGCCGTCGCGGCGAGCAACCTCCGTGAGCTCGTCGATGCTATCAAAGCTCGTCGGGTCGTGCGCCGAATGGGGGATGATGGAGAGCGACGGGCTTTCCCATACGGTGACTGTGGCGCTAAAGCTCCGGATGAGAAAGGCCAATGTCTTCCCGAAGTACCCGTCGGACGGGTTACCCATGAGCCCCACACGGGCGTATGTAGTGTTCTGCAGGATCATGTACTCAAGCTTCCCTGCGTGGGCGGTCTCGTCAACTACCCATGCTCAGTATCGGTCGCACGTGGTGTGGCTCGCGAGGCACGGGCGGCTCCCTATACTGTATTCGCCGCCGCCGGCCGGCACCCTTTCGGTCCGAGCGCACCGGAATGGGCCGGCCAACATGGAGCGCCCGCCGGGATGTCGGCCCAAGGGACGTGTGCCGGTGCATGGGAAGCGCTGCCGGCACGGGAACGCTCGCGGCTCAGCCAACTTCGGACGCCATCGCCGGTTCCCGGACCGCAGGGGCGGCCCGCAGTCAGCGCCGTGCCCGGGTGCCATCGCCGCACTGCAGCATGTATCCCACGCCTGGCACTGTGGCAATGAGCCCTTGCCGCCGCCGATGATCCCCGATCTTCTTGCGCAGACGGGCCACATGGACGGCGATGGTGCGGTCGTCGCGACTGCCGGGCAGATTCCATACGCGCTCGAGCAGGAAGCTCTTGGACAGCACCCGCCCCGGACGCTCCACGAGGAGCTCCAACAGATCGAATTCCTTCGGCGAGAGATGAACGGACCTATCGTCCACCCGCACCGTGCGTCCCTCTCGATCGACCACAAGCGGGCCGGCATGCAGCGGCGCGCGCCGCTGCTGGGGCGTCTTGAGGCGCGCCCGGCGCAGCACAGCCCGAACCGTGGCGGCCAGTACGGCTCGGGACATCGGCCTGAACAGAAGATTGTCCGCGCCGACCTCGAGCGCGACAATGCCCTCGACCTCGTCGTGGCGATCCGTGACCGCAATGATGGGCGCGTACGTGAGCTGTCGCAGCCTGCGGCAGAGGTCAACGCCCGCCATGTCGGGAAGAGCCAGGTCGGCTACGACTGCGTCCGGCTGAGCCCGGCCGCACTCTCCCAGCGCTGCGCTGCCCGAGGGTGCCATCAGCAACTGGTACTCGGGAGCGACCAGCGAGCGTTCGGCGACTGTGACGGCAGAGCGGGCGTCACTAACGACCAGGACCTTGGCGGACATACACCACCACTCCATCACGATAAGGCGTCTGAGGACCCCGTTGAGTACTCGCGTGCCGCAAGGTCGTCTTCCGTGTCGAGCTATCGCCATTGTGCCTCGCCCGTGTACGGGAAGTACGAACAACGTGTATCCGCGCCGTAACACTATCTCAGGGGGAGGGGCCACGGACGCACGTGTCCCCATACGATGCGACTCATGACCGCACGCCAGGCCGCCGAACGCGCCCCGTCACCCGACCGGCCGCGCCGCGTCATGCTCATTCTGGGCACGCGCCCCGAGGCGATAAAGCTCGGTCCCGTCTACGCCGAGTTGCAGCGGCGTCCGGACACCTTCCGTCCGTGTCTTGTGCTGACCGGGCAGCACCGCGACATGGTGGCGCCCTTCCTGCCCACGTTCGGCATGGAGCCGCAGTACGACCTCGAGGTCATGCGGGAGGGACAGACCCTCTGGCAGCTCACCTCCCGCATCATCGCCGCCATCGAGGAGCCCCTTGCCGCCGAGCGGCCCGATATGGTGCTCGTCCAGGGCGATACGGCATCCGTCTTCTGCGGCGCTCTGGGGGCTCTGTACAGCCAAATCCCTTCGGCCCATGTCGAGGCCGGGCTCCGGTCGCACCATAGGTACGACCCCTTCCCCGAAGAGATGTACCGCCGCATGACCGGGTGCATGGCCGACGTGCATTTCCCGCCGACGCCCAGGGCGAAGGCCAATCTCGCGGCCGAGGGCGTCGCGGCGGATCGCATCTACATCACCGGCAACACGGCCATCGATGCCGTGCTGTCAGTAGCGCGGAGGGAGGCCGACCTCGCCGGGACGGAGTTCGGGTGGGTGCAGCAATACGAGGGACGCATCATTCTCGTGACCGCGCATCGGCGCGAGAGCCTGGGCGATCGGCACGAGCGAGTGTTCCAGGCCCTCCGGGCCCTGTCCGCCGCCCATGATGATGTGACGGTTCTGTATCCGATGCACCTGAGCCCGGCCGTGCGGGAGGTGGCCGAACGGGTGCTCGCCGGTGGCGAACGCGTCGTGCTGGCCGAGCCGCCCGACTACGTCACCTTCGTGAATCTCATGAAGCGCAGCCACATCATCATCACGGATTCCGGCGGTATCCAGGAGGAGGCCCCCGCCCTCAACAAGCCGGTGCTCGTGGTGCGCGAGACCAGCGAACGCCCCGAGGGCCTCGCCACCGGAGCCCTCCGGCTAGTGGGAACGGACACTGATGCAATTGTGGCGGCCGCCGAGCGACTGCTGACTGATGACGGGGAGTACCAGCGAATGGCCGGCGCCCCCAATCCGTACGGCGACGGCCAGGCGGCGGTGCGCATCTGCGACGCGCTCGAGCACTTCCTCGGCCTGAGCGACAGCCGCCCCACGGACTTCGCTCCCTCCGTCCCCGTATGATGGCGGGGCCGGGCGCTTCAACCCGGGCGCGAGCCTCAATCCACGAACCGATACTTCAGCAGGCACCACGCGGCGGCGAAGCCGTCCGACCATCGCAGCTTCTTCCCCTCCGCGGCCGTGCGCGGGCTGTACCGGATCGGCGTCTCCACCGTGCGCGCCCCGCACTTCGCCAGCTTCGCGGCGATTTCATAGTCCAGGTCGAAGCTGGCGCTGTGCAGCGTGAGGGTCTTGAGCAGCGGCGTTCGCACGAGCTTGTAGCACGTGGCCACATCCGTGAGCCGGGAGCCGTACAGCACTCGGAAGAGGTCGTTCAGGCGGTTCCGGCCGAAGGAGTGCAGAGCGGGGCCGGAGGCCGCGTCTGCCCCCGCGAATCGCGTGCCGAACACCGCATCGGCCTGCTGAGCCTCCGCCGTCGCCAGGAGCGTGTGGTAGTCCTGCGGATCGTATTCGAGATCCGCGTCCTGTACGATGGTGAAATCGCCCCGTGCGCGCTCGATGCCCGTGCGTACCGATGTGCCCTTCAGCATGTTGCGCGGCTGGAGCACGACCGTGACGTTCTCCGCATCCAGCTCTTGCAGGATCTCCCGCGTGCCATCGGTGGAGCAGTTGTCAACGATGACGATCTCCTTGTCGATCTCCACGGCCTGCACGCGCTCGAGGATCTCCAGGATGGTGTCCCGCTCATTATAGACCGGCACTATCACCGACAGCGTCATGTTCTGGCGCCTCGGATGACGCCGCGCCCAGGCATCGGGGCATCCTACTGCTGCTGAGCGCTGGTGGCGTCAGTATCAGGGGAAGACTCCGAAGAGGACATGCCGTACGAGAGCGCGACGCACAGGACGCCCATGCATATCACGCCCATGCCCACGATGCGCAGGGCGGTCAGGTGCTCCTTGAGCAGCAGCCACGAGAGGAACATGACGGCCACTTGCCCAAGAGCCACCATGGGATAGACGTAGCTCAGATCCAGCCGGCTCAGCACCACCAGCCACAACATGGCACTGATGACGAAGCACAGCAGCCCCGCGAGCACGCGCGCCGTGAACAGCGCACCCACGAGCTGCCCGATCTCGCTCACCTTCTGGGCGCTCATGCCCCACTTCATCAGCATCTGGCCGGCAACCGCCAGGCTGATGGCGCCGGCCAACAGCAGGAGCGCAACGACATCTACTGACCCTTTCATGCGCGTCATCGTCCTCCCCATTCCTAAACGCAACGGCGCGGGTGCATAGTGCCCAGTCGCGTGGCGTCCAGCTGCGCGTGGGCAGCGCCTAGCGTGGCACGGTGCCCCGATCAGCAGCCGCCTCCGCGGGCATGAGCCCGGCGTGCCGCAGGTACTCCAGCACCTTCGCCACGCTCTCGTCCACGGTCTCTCTGTCGGTCGCCAGGATCACCTCGGGCGCCTTGGGCTCTTCGTACGGCAGGTGCATCCCGGCGATGTCGTTGACCTCACCTCGCGCGGCCCGGGCATACAGACCCTTGGGATCGCGACGCTGGCACACCTCCAGGGGGCACTTCACCCACACCTCCGCGAAGTTGTCCACGACGCCGCGCGCCCGATCCCGGAACATGCGCTGATTCGACACCGCCGCAACGATGACGCACACGCCGTTACGGCTGAGCAGATGGCCGAAGAAGGCCAGCCGCTTCGTGTTCTCGTCCCGGGCCTCGGGCGTGTAGCCCAGGTTCGGGCTGATGTTGGCCCGGATCTCGTCTGAATCCAGGTTCTCCACGCGCAGCCCCGCCTCGCGCAGCATCCGCTCCACCCGCCCGGCCACCGTGCTCTTGCCCGCCGCCGGGATGCCCGTGAACCAGATGACACAGCCCTCGTCCATGATACGTGATCCTCTCATTCGATGACCTTGCCCTCCATATCCTCACGTATGGGCAGGCCCAATGATCGCAAGATCGTCGGCGCCCCGTCCAGGATGTCCACATCCGTCAGCCGCTGGCCGCCGCGAATCCCGCCGCCGGCAATGATGAACATCCCCTGCTCCGCGTGCATCGCGTCGTCCGGGCCGATCTCCGTCTCGAACGAGTGTATCGAGCCGTTTCCCACCGTCTGGGACGAGCGCCAGTACAGATCGTCGAAGTACACCAGCAGATCCGGAGCCTCGTCCACGTACGGCCCCGTGTATACCTCCTGGGGCTTGTGCACCTTCGTATCCATGACGCGCCCGGTGTCGTCCGGTATCGCCCGCAGAGCATCTGCCAGCGTGTCTCGCTCCGCCTCATAGTCGGCCCGGTTGATGCATCCCTGCTGCTCCCGGCCCTGCACGTTCATGAACACCCGCGCGTAGTACCCCCCGGAGCCCCACGCCTTCGTATTGGGCCAATCCACCGGCGCCTCCCGCAGTTCGCACGGCTCCGGGATGTCGCCGGAGAGCTGCATGAAGCCCGCCTCGATCATCCAGTCGTTGATGTTCACGCTCCCGTCCATCCGCTTGGCGCCGTGGTCCGAGACCACGATCACCGACGTCCCCCGCGGCAGCTCCCCCAGCAGCTCCCCGATCTCCCGGTCCAGGTACTTGTAGTAGTCCAGAATCGCGTTCTCGTACGGATTCCCCGGCTCGTACTTCCGGTGCTCCGGGTCGCAGTACTTCCAGAAGCCGTGCTGGATCCGGTCCGGGCCCATCTCCACCAGGAAGAACAGGTCCCAGGGCTTCGTGCGCGCGAAGTGACGCGCCAGTGCGAACCGCTGCTCCGTCATGGCGTAGATCTGTTTGAGCAGCGCGTCCTTGTCCTCAGTGCGGAACCCCTCCACGTCCAGCATGTACTCGCCCACTGTGTCGGCGATCTCGTGTTTCAGCTCTGCCGGGTGCGTGTACTGGCTTTCGATGCTCGGCGTGAGGAAGCTCGTGACCATCAGGCCCCGCAGCGGCCGCGGCGGATACGTCTGCGGCACGCCCAGGACGATGCAGTCCTTCCCCTCCGCCGAAGCG
>JASFTE010000088.1:0-10968 GCA_050114035.1 Armatimonadota bacterium
CTTGAGGAAACCGGCTGGGGCCAGATTGACTCTGAGTGTTTGGTGGACGATAGCCTTCTTGAGGCGCTACGGGAAGCGGTCAATCAAACATTCAGCGCAGTCTATGGGCGCTATCGCGGCCCGCAAGCGGAATGCCCGAACGCAGAAGGGAGAGAGGCATGAGCAAGAGGCCCCAAATACCGAAGCGAGTGATCGAGGCGTTGGAGGCGTGCCGGAATTCCGAGCCCGCCGATGGCGACAAGTATCCCGGGCTGCGCGGCATCGCCTGCCGGTGCAACAGGCTATACGCAGCAGACGGCACGATAGCGGCGGCGGTCGAGTTCGACGAGCCCCTCGGCCGCGAGGGGGTCTTCACGGACCGCGACCTGGAGGAGCATTTTGAGGGCGCGTTCCCTATCGTGGAGCCCTGTTTCGAGCCGGCCGAGGATGCGCAGACGGTCTACCTCAACGGCGACCTGCTGCTCAAGGCGGCCCAGGTGCTTGCCAGCGTGCGGAACAAGACGGACGCGGAGCAAATCGTTGAGCTCATGGTCGGCGGCCGGCATGACCGGGTAGTGATGGGGACGGGAGAGACCGGCAGCGTGCGCACGGCCGTCGTCGCGATGATGCCAGTGATCGTGGAAGAGGAGGCGACATGAGCAGGCGCAAGCCGGGGCGCAAGGTGACGAGGTACGAGTGGCTGAAAGATGGGCTATCAGTGGAGGTTCTCATCAAGGTCGTGGATCGCACGAAGAAAAAGCGCATCGGTATGTCCTCCCAGAAAGAGGACATGATCTTCGCGGCGTACTGCGATGAGGCCGACCTGTCGTTTGAGGACACGGACATCAATGAGCTGCGGAACCGGATGGACGCTGCGCTCGACGAGTGGCACGCCGTCGAGTGGGAACCGCACCTGCTGATCGAGGTGTCCGGAACGCACCCAGACCCGGCGTACGCCCGGCCTGCGGCGTTTCTGCAGATCGAATGGGAGGCGATTGTTGTGGGCACGCACCGTGACGGCTCGAAGGCCCACATGAAGGTCCCCCTGGACAGCTACGAGGTCGAGGACGGGCTGATCCGCTGGTCCGGCACGAGGTTCTCAGGTCACAGCCCCCGCGAAGGCCTGCCGGAGCTCGGCCCTAACACAGGGGGCCACTTCAACACCTTCGGTGGTCACATGAGATCGCTGGTCAAGGCCACGCCGGAGCGCTTGGCGGCCCTCCAGCGCTTCCGCCAGGCGATGATCGACATGGGCCGGAGGGTCACCGAGCTGTTCGCGCCGGACAACGTAGAGCAGGTGCTGGATTCACAGACGCCCTATTTGCTGGCAACGGCCAGTCGGGAGGAGGCGACATGAGCATCAGCCGGAGCGACATACCGTATCTGACGCACGTCTGGAACCCCGTGGTCGGGTGCAATCAGGGTTGCGGCTATTGCTGGTGTGGCCCGCTGCTCAAGCGGATCGGCGCCAGTATCGGCTGCGAGCTCTGCATCGAGAACATTCCGCACGTCCACCTGGAGCGCCTGGACGTCCCCGGGGGCAAGCCGAAGGTAATCGGAGTGGGCTTCATGACCGACTTATTCGGTGCCCGTGCCGACACGCCGCATTTCGGCGTGCCGCTCTTCCAGGTGGCGTGCTGGCCGCTCCAGGGGTGGCATAGCCGGGCCTGGGTGCTGCAGGAGATCATGAAGCGTATGCGGACGCACCCGGAGCATACCTTCGTCACGCCGACGAAGTTCGCAAACCTCATCCCGGACGACCTGGACCCGCCCGACAACTGGTGGCTGCTGGCGACATGCACGAATCAGGGGGATATCGAGGGGAACCTGTCCGCTGCATTGCGGTTGTGGACGCCGGGCCGGATCGTGTTCAACCTGGAGCCGCTGGTGGAGGGGGTGGAATTACCAGGCGACATAGTGGGCAGCAATACAGTCGCTGGCGTGGTCCTCGGCGGGATGAGCCAGCAGGGCGCCAGCCACGAGCCGGTGCCGATGCACCCCGATTGGGTGCGGTCGGTCCGCGACCAGTGCGCCGAGGCCGGGGTGCCGTTCTATTTCAAGCAGTGGTCGGGTCGCAACCCGGAGGACTGCCCCGAACTGGACGGCCGGCGGCACACCGCCCTGCCGTGGGTGGGCGAAACGGGAGTGACTGAGGAGCACGAGTGAACAGGTTGCGGGCGCTGGTGCAGGGCTGGGCGGATGACGAAGTGGCGCTCATGCGCCGACGCGCGATGATCCAGGCCGAGGAGCGCGGCATTCCGGGCTGAGAGGCAGGCTTCCGCGAGGGAATAGGGGCCTGGCGCCCCCCCCCTGCAGAGCCGCACGAGATGCAGACGAGTACGACACACGAATGAGGTGACATGGACGACGACAGCGCACGGTTGAAGCGGGTGCGGATCGAACGGGTGGCCGAGGCGTTGGGGCTGCCCGTCAGCGACAGGGGCAGTCGGCGCTACACCCGGTGCCCCATCTCCGCGCATGAGCACGACGACGTGCGCCCGCGGTGCGAGCTGGGCGGCGCGGAGCCGCACCTGTGGCATTGCCACAAGTGCGCCGAAGGCGGAGACGTGGTGGGGCTGGTGCGGGCGGTGCGGGGGTGCGACGCGGCCGGGGCGTTCGAGTGGCTGCGTGCCCGCGGCTTCCTGCCTCCGCGCTCCCCCGATGGCCGTGAGGCCCCGCCTCCACCTGCCACACAGGAGCTGGCCGGACGCCGGGATTGGGACGAGGACGTGCTGCAGCACCTCGGCGTGCAAGCACACGACGGCCTGGCCCGCTTCCCGATGCGCGACGGCGCCGGACAGGTGGTGGGGTGGAAGCTGCGTCGCGGCGACGGGGGTATGCTACAGCGGGACGGGGGTGAGGTAAAGAGCGCGACGGAGGCGGGCGGGCATCAGGGCCTCATCTACGCGGCACCGCTGGCGCCGAAGGGGCGCGTGCTGCTGCTGGAGGGGGAGGCGGACTGGTGCGCGGCGTCGAGCGCGGGTGCGAAGCGCGTGGTGGCGACGCCGGGGGCGAGCGTGGGCCGGAAGCTGCTGGAGATGCTGGCGAAGCTGCTGGCGGGGCGCGAGGTGTATCTGGCGCCGCATCCCGACGAGGCGGGGCGGAAGTGGCGGGAACGGGTGACGGAGGGGCTGCTGAACGCGGGATGCCGGCTGCACCTGGTGCCGCCGGGCCGGGGTGACCTGGACGACCGGCTGCGGCGGGCGGACGACGTGCGCGAGGCGCTGCGCGGGCTGCTGGAGGTGGCGAAGCCGTGGCCGCCGGCAGAGTGGAGCGGGACGGCGCTGGAGAAGTGCCTGAGCATCATGGGGGACTGCACGTTTTTCAGCAGCCTGCAGGGGGACATGTTCGCGAAGGTGCCTGCGGGGGACGGCCGGGAGCGGGTGCTGACGGTGGCGACGCGGGGCGGGCAGTATCGGTCGTGGCTGGTGGGGGAGTATGCGGGGCGGGAGTCGACGGGGCGGCCTCCGCACGCGACGGCGCTGCGGGATGCGATGGAGCTGGCGCGTGCGCGTGCCCGGGCGGCGGAGCCACGGGCGGTGCACCTGCGCGTGGCGCGGGCGGGAGAGCGGCTCTACCTCGACCTGGGCGGGCGGCACCTGGAGGCCGTGGAGATCGACGGGACGGGGTATCGGGTGGTGCCGGCGGCCCCGGTGGAGTTCTGGCGGAGTGACGGGATGGGTCGGCTGCCGGTGCCCGATGGTGAGGCGTCGGACCTGGCGTTGCTGGAGGGGCTGCTGAACGTGCCGACGCGACAGGACCTCTACATGGCGGTGGCGTGGCTGTTGGGGTGCCTCCAGCCGGGCAGCCCGTATCCCCTGCTGCTGATCCTGGGTGAGGCGGGGGCGACGAAGTCGTCTGCAACGCGGCTGCTCCGATCGATCGTGGACCCGGCGGGCGCGACCGGGCGATCGGTGACCGCGCCACCGCGTGAGGGCAAGGATCTGTTCGCGGTGGTGCGCTCACGGCACGTGCTGGCGATCGACAACGTAAGTGCGGTGCCGCAGTGGCTGAGCGACCTGCTGAGCAGCGTGGCGACGGGGGGCGGGCAGGATACGCGACAGCTCTACACGGATCACGACCTGACGTCGGTGGATGCACAGCGGCCCATCCTCGTCAACGGGATCGAGGTGCGGGGGCTGGGGGAGGACCTGGTGGACCGGAGCATCGTGCTGAACCTGACGCGGCCGGCGGAGCGGGTGCCGGAGGTAGAGTATTGGGCGCGAGTGGAGGAGGCGTGGCCGACGATCCTGGGCGGCTTGTGCGATGCGGCTTCGTGTGCGCTGCGCCGCCTTCCCGAGGTGCGAGAGCAGCGGGGTGACCTGTCACGGATGGCGGACTTCGCGCAGTGGATCGCGGCGGCGGAGCCTGCACTGCACGAGGCGGAGGTGTTCGCTGATCTGGACTTCGCCGGGGTGTATGCGGCGAACCGGCGGGCAGCGGGGGAGAACGTGCTGGAGGCGTCGGTGATCGGCAAGTGGCTGATGGAGCTGGCAGAGGAGCGGTGGCAGGGGACGGCCGGGGAGATGCTGGCGGAGCTGGAGGAGCGGGCGGGCGAGAGGACGACGCGGCTGCGAGCGTGGCCGAAGACGGCGAGTAGCCTGGGGAAGCGATTGACGCGGTTGGCGCCGGCACTGCGTGAGGCGGGGTATCACTGTGAGCGTGAGCGGGCGCGGGTGGGGACGGTGTATCGGCTGGGGCAGGGGACGATCGAGAGCACTATACAAGGCGAGATACCGTTTTGAGCAATCATGGCAGGTTAGTGTGGCAGGACGTTGCAGGTGTTGCAGGTGCCATATTGACACCTGCCACACGTAAGTGCTTACAGGCGGTGGCAGTTAGCGAAAGCGTTGCAGGTGTTGCAGGAGAATACACTACCTCTCTACTTAGGCTACGAAGGATAGAACAGAAGGAGAGAGAGAATAGAGAGAGTAGGGAATCTCCTGCAACGTCTGCCAACCTGCCACACTACGCCGCCACAAAGACGGAAAACACAACGAGCCGACTACTATACACGGAAGCCTCTGCCGGGGCCAACCGAGTGAAAAAACGGCGGGTCCTTCCGGCACCCGGAGGGGGCGAAGCAGTGCCCTACGGGTGGGGGCACGAGATTTTTGTGCATTTGAGGGGGAAATTACGGGTTGTTGAAAGGGAAGTTGAGAAGATCGGGAGGGTCGTGGGAAGTGCCAGGAAGGTAGCGGGAGTATACGAGTTTTCTGAGGGTGACGGAGGACGTCGGCGCGATGGGTGAAAGTCGCCAAGCCGGGCTCCCGGGCATGGGACCGTTCAAGCAGCCCCGGCGGCGGGGACGGGTGCGCTACGATTTCAGCGACCTGACCACCGCCGAGGTGGCGGCGGCGTGTGGAGTCACTGTCCAGGCCGTGAGCAACTGGCAGCGGACGGGATGTCCCTACAGCAAAGACGACGATGGCCGTCTGCACTTCGACCTGCCTGCCGTGATCGCCTGGCGGCGGGAACGCGACGTGGAGAACAGCGGCGGCAGTCCGAGCGACGTCCTGCTGGAGGGTGCTGGCGTCAGCTCGGATGCGCTCGAACGCCTCCGCCATCTGCGTGCCGACAAAGTGCAATTGGAACTGGAGCAAGAGCGGGGCGAGCTGGTTGAACGCGATGTGGTGATCGAGCAATTTCGCGAAGCCTCCAGGGTGCTACGCACGCACCTGGAGGGTGTGCAGAGACGTTTCGGAGACGAGGTAGGAGATGCGATCCGCGACGCTATTGACCAGGCCGTCGCCGAACTCGACCTGGAGTGAGCCGGTCCAGGCGTTCTTCGGCGGGCTGCGACCGCGCAAGTTGCGCACAATGCGCCGGTTCGCCGAAGAGGAGATATACCTGGTTGACGGCCCACGGGCCGGCATGCGGTTTCGCGTGCAGTTCATGCCCTGGACGGGTCTGGCCCTCGATGCGATGGAGGATCCGAAGTGGCGGCGGATCTTCGCCCGCGGCTCAGTCCAGTCCGGCAAGACGATCCTGTTCATGGTCATCCCGACTCTCTATCACCTGTTCGAGGTCGAGGAGAACGTCATCTTCGGCGCACCAACGGCCGAGATGGCATGGGACGTGTTCAAAACACGCGTACTGCCGATCATCAAGCGCAGCCGGTATGGCGATCTGCTGCCGCGCAGTGGCCCGGGTTCCCGCGGCGGGCGAGCGACGGTGCTCCGGTTCCGCAACGGCGTCGCCTGCCGATTCATGGGTGCGGGCGGCGGTGACGAGCAGCGTTCGTCTTTCACGGCCCGGGTGGTGATCCTGACGGAGCTGGACAAGATGGACGTGGCCGGGGAGGTGAGCCGGGAGACCAACCCGGTGAGCCAGTTCGAGGCCCGCACCACGGCGTTCGGCGACATGGCCCGCATCTATGGCGAGTGCACGACCACGCAGGAGACCGGCCGCATCTACCTGGAGACCATGATTCGCGGCTCCGGCCATCGCGTGCACCTGCAGTGTCCGCACTGCTCGGAATACGTCTACCCGATACGCCAAAACCTCTGCGGATGGAACGAAGCGGACAACGAGATCGAGGCGGGAAAGGTCTCGGGGTACCTCTGCCAGCGATGTGAGGCGCGCTGGAATGAGCAAGACCGGCAGGAGGCATTGCGTCACCCCCTCCTGGTGCCGAAGAACATGCGCGCTCGCAGCGACGGGACGCTGGAAGGCGATCCACCGCGCACGTACACCTTCGGCCTCGTGTGGAACTGCATGCACAGCGGCATGCTCACGATGAGCAACGTGGGGATCCGGGAATGGGGAGCCGAGAAATCGGGCAGCCCCGACGACGAGAAGGAGCTGTGTCAGTTCTGGTGGTCCCAGCCGTATACCGAGGACATCCGGGCACGGGAGGTCAGTTTCGCCCTGCTGGCGGACCACTGCCACGACCACGTGCCGTTCGATCCCCTCTGCGCTACGGCGGGTCGGGAGGACGCGGAGCCCCGCCGCTTGCCGGAGGGAGCGGAGTGGTACGTCGGCGCGATCGACGTGCAGAAGCGCGTCCTCTACTACACCGTGGATGGGTTCAACGGCGACCTCACGCGCTGGACCGTGGCCTGGGGTGTGACCGAGATCGTGCCGGAGGGAGCAGCGTGGGACCCCACGAAAAACCACCTCCGGCAGGCTCTCGATGCGACCCTCCATCTTCTCGGGCAATACGACGTCGTGACGACGTGGGTGGATTGCGGATACCGCCACGAGGGTGCCCTGGAGCACGTCGTGCGGACCTGGTGCGCCGAGCAGGGAGACAGCGTCCACGCGCTGGTCGGCCGCAGCGAATCGCAGATGCATCGCCTCAGCGGCAAGACACTCGATCTGCCCGACGGCACGCCGGATCTCATGCAGGCACGACTCCAGGACGATGGGACCGTCCTGTGGTTCTTCGACGTGGATCGCCTCAAGGACGAGGTGTACTACCGGCTCTTCCGCGAGTTCGGCAGCCCCGGCTACCACCACTTCGCACGGGAGGCGGCGAATGCGAAACGGACCGACCGCAGCAAGGGCGCCGGCGCGCTGGGGTACATCCTGTCGCATTACATGCGAGCGAAGCGGGAGATCACGCGCCGCGGCGTGCGGGTCCGTCGCGTATGGAAGGAACGTGGCCGACACGACCTGTGGGATTGCGGCTGTTATGCCCTCGGCGGGGCGCTGGTGACGCTGGCCGACATGGAGGCCGACGAGACCGAGCCGCCGGAGACGCCGGCGACCACTCCGCCCGAACGGTCCACGATACGCACACACTACTGAGGAGGAGGGAGGCCCATGAGCACCGAGGACGAGTTGATGGTGGGAACCGACGACAATGCCGACGAGGAAGCGGAGGAGCGCCGAGCGGTCTGGCCGTGTCCGGAGGAAGGGTGTGACTACGTGGGCGGCGAGCACGGACATGCGGTGCACTACGCCCGTGTCCATGCCGAGCCGGAGCCGGAGCGGGAACCGGAGCCGACCGTCGTGCCCCGGCAGCGCGGCACCGGCCCCACGTGCGAGAAGTGCGGCAGTGGCATGACCGGTGACGGTACCTCGCGGAACCATCCCTTCCACGTCATCCGTTACTACAAGTGCCTGAGCCCCGACTGCGACGGATACACGAAGACGGTCTCGCGGCAGTAGATGCATTCCGCACAACGGAATAAAGCCTGCATTCTCGTTGGCGGAGGGCCTATGCGACCGCCGAGAATATACCACGCGAGGCAGGAGCAACACCTCATCTTTCCCCCTGGCCGGGAGCGCACCATGAGGTAAGCGAGAGCCGGCAATCGCCGACGAGGGCGCGGCTGTGTGGGAGCCCACACCTCCCCAGTCGCGCCCTTCTTTTTTGCCCTGGAGCCGATGGCAAACACCTGGAGCTACAACGACTGGCGACGGCAGAGCGGCGCGACCGCACAGCGCGAGCGCCTGCTCCTGCACATCGAAGAGGTCGAGCAGCGGCTGGCCGACTGGCAGACGCAGGGTGCCTACGAGCAGCGCGGCAGCCGCTACGACCTCGAAGCCTACCTCAATCGCCTGTGTGCCACCCTCGAACGCTACGACCAGGCCCTCGGCCTGTCCATCGACGAGGAGAGCGAAGACTCGTTCATCCAGGCGAAACCTCTGCTGGAGTGAACATGCGCAGCGGCGTTGAGATCGACGACCTCCGACGACCTTACTACGACGCCACCGGCTATAAGGCCGTGCGGCAGTTCCGCGAGGCCGGTTACACGCCGGGATCGGGCACGGCCGACCGACATCTCCGCACCGACCGCGCGACGCTGATCAATATCCAGCGGTCCCTCTTCCGCGACAACTGGCTGGTGGACGGGACCCTCAACCGGGCCGCCGACTACATCCTCGGCCCCACTGGCTTCACGTACCAGGCCGACACCGGACTCGACGGCGTGGACCGCAAAATCGAGCAGGAGATACTGCCGCCGCGGCTGGAGGCACCGGAGGTGCGCGGGCTGCACACGATGGAGGAGCTGCAGCGCCTCGTGCTGACCGAGATGTGGAACGGTGGGGACCAGCTGGGCCTGAAACGCAAAGACGGCACGCTCCAGCACATCGAGGCCGAGCGGATCCGCAAGGGATACGGCCGATCCGTCCGCGAGGACGACGGCACGCGCTGGGAGCAGGGAGTGCAGCTCGACCAGCTGGGCCGCATCGTCGCATTCCACGTCGCCGACGTCAGTGACTACGGTTATGTGAAGAGTGACGGGAAGACGATCGCGGCCCGGCATGCCTTCTACATGCCGACCGCGCTGCGCCGGGTGAGCCAGACCCGCGGCCTGCCCCTCAACGTCAGCGGTATGCCCATTGCCCATCGACTGGAGGACATCCTCACCAGCGAAGCGATTTCCTGGCAGGTGATGAGCCGGCTCATCCTGTCCATCACGCGCAAGGACGGTCGGAACCGGCCGGCTATCCGCGACAGCCGGAGCAACGTAACGGACAAGGGCGACGTGGACGAGGGCGAGATCGCCCGACGCCTCACCGAAGTCGGCTATGCGATCCTCTACCAGGGCGTGCAGGGCGACGAAATCAAGGGCGTGACGCAGAACCGTCCCTCCCTCAACTTCACCGAATCCGTCCGCCTCTTCGTGCGCCTCTACGGCGTGCCGGTCGGCATCCCGATGGAAGTCATCTTGTTGGACTGGGGCAAGAGCAACTACTCGGTCAGCCGCACCATCTTGCTGCAGGCGTTCCTGATGTTCCGCAAGTGGCAGCAACAGCTCGTCCGTCGCCTCGGCAGCCCGTGGTACATCTGGCAGATCGGGCGGGCGATCGCCGAGGGACGCCTGGTGTGGCGGCCGCGCATCTTCAAGCACACGATCGACCTGCCGGGCTGGCCGTGGATCGACGAGGACAAAGAGGTAAAGGCGTGGGCGCAGAAGATCGATCGCGCGATCGCGACGCAGACGGAGGCGCTGGCGAGCCTCGGCAAGGATGCCCGGGAGACCCGTCAGCAGCGCAAGGCGGAGCTGATCGCGGCGTGGGAGGACGCACAGGAGATCGAAGAGGCCACCGGAGGCGGCATCCGCGCGGCCGAAATATGGCGGCATATCGCCGGCATGGAGCAGGGCAAGACCGAGGCGGCCGTGCGCGCAAAAGACTCGACAGAAGGCACCCAGAACAACGAGGACGAAGAATGAAATCCGACCTGCACATGCGCGCGTGGGCGATCGAACGCCGCTTCCTGCGCCGGCTCATCAGCCGTGCGCGGGCGCAGAAGACCGACCTGGCCGGTGCCCTGGCGCTGATCTACCCCGGCGACGAAGAGTCGGAGGAGGCTGGAGGAGGCTACGACGTGATCTCCGGCGTCGCCGTGATCCAGGTGACCGGAGTGATCTGGGAGGGCTGCCCCGACCTCTACAAGCGGCTCGGCTACGCGACCGACCCGACCGACGTGCGGGAAGCCGTCCGCAAGGCGGCCGACGACGCAGCCGTCCGGTCCATCTACCTCCACGTGGACAGCCCTGGCGGATACATCGACGGCGTGGACGAGCTGGCCGACGCCATCTACGAGACCCGCGCAGTGAAGCCGATCCACGCACACATCGCCAACCTCGGGGCGAGCGCCGGCTACGAGATCGCCTGCAACGCGCACACCATCACGGCCAACCGCCGCGCCACCGTCGGTTCCATCGGCACCTACCTCGTAATTGACGACTGGAGCCAGTTCTACCAGGAAGCCGGGGTCATCACCCACGTGGTCTCCAGCGGCCCCTACAAGGGCACCGGGGTGATCGGCGCCGAGGTGACGGACGAGCAGTTGGCGTGGCTGCAGGAGGAAGTGAACGACCTGGCCGAACAGTTCGTGGCGACCGTCGCGCGCGGACGCGGCATGACGATCGCGAGGGCGACGGAACTGGCGACGGGACGAACGTGGATCGCCGGGCAGGCCGTGGACCTCGGCCTGATCGACGCCGTCGCGACCGAGGAGGAGGCATTCGCGGCCGTGATCGACGAAGGCCCCGATACAAGCGAAATCCAGACCGGAAAGGAGCATGG
>JASFTE010000089.1:0-10943 GCA_050114035.1 Armatimonadota bacterium
CGTTGCAGAGCTGACTCGCATGCTGGGGATTGAGTACCTGCTGGGCCGCCGGCCGCACGGGCTCTCCGGCGGCGAGCGTCAGCGCGTGGCGCTGGCCCGCGCTCTGGCCGCATGGCCGAAGATCCTCCTGCTCGACGAGCCCGTGAGCGCACTTGACCGCGAGACGCGTGACGGCATCCTGGCGGAGCTGCGGCGCATCCAGCGCGAAACGCACACCACGACTCTCCACGTCTGCCACGATCTGGACGAGATGCGATCGGTTGCCGATCGTGTTGCGATCCTCAGCCGTGGCCGCCTGGCGCAGACCGGCACACCGGAGCAGATACGCCGCACTCCGGCGAGCGCCGATGTCGCGCGTTTCCTGGCCCTTGGGACGATCCTCCCGGGGGTGGCTGAGGCCGACGAGCACGGCACCCGCATCGACTTTGGTGACTTCACCATCCCGGTCGACGGGCGCCACGAGGGCGAAGTACAGGTGCTCATACGACCGGACGCGTTGCGGCTCGTGCTGGCGTCGCAGTCCGACAACGGCCTCCCCGGGCGCGTGCGCTCGGTGTTGTGGCGAGACGTGACGGCAAGGGTCGAGGTGGAGATCGGCTCGACGAGCTTGCGTGCCGAGATCCCGCGCGCGGAGTGCGAGCGCCTTGGGCTCGAGACCGGAGGCAAACTCGGGGTCGCTGTGCCGCCCGAGGCGATCCACGTCCTCGACGAGGGCTTGGGTGACGCGGCGAGCGAGGTAGCCTGACGCGGCGAACACCATCACGAGCAGCCGCAAGGAGTTGACTATGAGTGACGAGACCATCCGGGCCTTCTCTGCCCGCGCCTGCGCGGCGCCCATGGAGGGGGCCGCTGAGCGATTCACGGACCAGACGGGCATCGACGTTGAGCTGATGGTGTGCAGCCGTCACTGTCACCCGTCTGTCATCGACGAGGCCGATGCATCCGACGTGTCCGGCATGCCGCACTTCCTCACGGAGGTTGCGGAGATCCCCGGACTCGATCTCGTCGTGGCCGGCGCCGGGTACCTGGCAGACGACGGCGAGATGCTCGGCATCCTCGACCCGGAGCATCGCGTCTGCCTCGGCTACCGACGCTCGGCACTGCTCGTGCAGCCCGGCAATCCCAAGGGAATCCAGGGCCTCGCCGACCTGGAGCGCCCCGACGTGACCATCAGCATCTCGATGATCGACTGCCTCAAGGGCTCCCACGAGGACGTCTTCGCCTCGACCCACCGGAGCGAGTGCATTCGGCCGCAGATAGCGCTGCGCGTCAGCGGGTGCGTGGCGCTCGTCGAAGCCGTCACGCAGGGCGCCGTGGACGTCGCCATCGGCTGGAGCGCCTTCGAGCACCTCGCGCCAGGCGATGTCGAGATAGTCGAACTGCAGACGCCGCCCGCCATCGAGCGCGAAACGACCATTTCGCTGCGCCGCGACGGGGCCAATCCGGCCGGTGCGATTCGGTTCATTGACTTCCTGCGCGACGGCGGAGCGGACGAGGGCCTCGTGCGCAACGGCTGGACGCTGCCCGAGGCCCGGGCATGAGATCGGCAAGGGGGATCCGGCATGTCTGTCGTTCGCCTTCTACTCCGAGAAATCCAACACCGACAGTTGAACTTCGTCCTGGGAGTACTGGCCGTTGTGATGGCCGTGGCGCTGTTCGTGGCGGTCCTCACCATGTGCGACGCCTCGCAGCGCGAGACTACCAGACTCATGCGCGACATGGGCTTCAACGTCCTCATCTTGCCGAAGGGCACCGATATGGGCGACTTCTGGACCGCGGACTTCGCCAAGGAAGACATGCCGGAGGAGTACGTCCATCGCCTCGCCGAATCTGACACCGTGAGCATCCGCCATCTCGTGGCTCGGCTGCAGAAGAAGATCACCTGGCGCAAACGGGACGTACTGCTCACCGGCATCTTGCCCGAGGTGGGCATGGCGCACATGCCAAAGAAGCCGCCCATGGGGGCCAGTGTTCCGCGGGGCAAGGTGTGGCTCGGATACGAGTTGGCCCAGAGCATGGACATGGGCGTCGGCGACACCATCGACTTGGGCGACAAGCGCTTCGTCGTCGAGAAGTGCCTGGATGAGCGGGGGAGCAAGGACAACATCCGCATCTTCGCGCATCTGCACGATGTGCAAGAGGTGCTGGGACAGCCGGGGCGTATCAACGAGATCCGGGCGATCAGTTGCCGCTGTGAGGGCGATCGGCTCGCGCGGGTCCGGGCCGACCTCGCCGCAGCGCTGCCCGGTACGCAGGTGACGGAGTTCACGACCAAGGCCGTGGCCCGCGCCGAGACGCGGCGGATGGTGGAGCAGTACGCCGCCTTCGTCATCCCGGCGGTGCTCGTCGTCGCCGCAATCTGGATCGCCCTCCTCACGCTGAGCAACGTGCGACAGCGCCGCGCAGAGATCGGCATCTTGCGGGCGATGGGCGTGGATTCGGGCCGGATCGCGGCGTTGTTCCTGGGGAAGGCCGTCGTCGTCGGCGTGCTTGGAGCCGGCTTGGGCTTTGCCCTGGGCACGTCCCTGGCGTTGCGCTTCGGGCCCCACGTGTTCCCACTGACGGCCAACAAGATAGCCCCCATGTACAGCCTGCTCCCCTGGTCGCTGCTCGGGGCCCCATTGCTGTGCGCACTGGCGAGCTATCTGCCCACCATTGTCGCGATCACCCAGGACCCGGCGGCGGTGCTGAGAGAGGAATAGGCCATGATCGAGCTGGAGAACGTCAGCAAGCTCTACCAGGGAGCCGACGGCGAGGTCCGGGCACTCGACGACGTGACCCTGTCGGTGGCGACGGGCGAGTTCACAGCCGTCCGCGGGCCCAGCGGATGCGGCAAGAGCACCTTGCTGCTCACCGTGGGGGCGATGGTGCGGCCCACGGAGGGGCGCGTATTGCTCGATGGCCGGGACGTGTATGCCCTGTCACCATCGCACCGGGCAAGACTTCGGGCCGACAGGATCGGGTTCGTGTTCCAGATGTTCCACCTCGTGCCGTACCTCAATGCACTGGAGAACGTCCTCCTGCCCACTCTCGCCGGTGCGTCCCCGGGCCGCGACCAAGCGCTCGAGTTGCTGGACCGCCTGCAGCTCTCGCACCGACTGCACCACCGGCCTGCGGAGCTGAGCACAGGCGAGCGCCAGCGGTGCGCGCTGGCCAGGGCGCTCTTGAATCGCCCGGAGATCATCCTGGCCGACGAGCCCACGGGAAATCTGGACCCGGACAATGCCGCCCAGGTAATGCAGTACCTATCCGAGTTCCATCGCCACGGCGGCACCGTGCTGCTCGTGAGTCATGATCCTATCGCTAACGAATACGCGCAGCGCGTGCTGCACATTGAGCGGGGCCGGGTGCAGACGCAATAGGTCATCCAGAGCGCTCCGGGGCAGACGGGTCGGAAGCCGCGCATGCCCGCGCGGTCGCGCGAGCCACCATGGCTGATCCCCAGACCAGGAGAGGCTCCCCCTTACGCGACGTGGCCGCCGTCTTCTGCAAGCTCGGCGCCATTGGCTTCGGCGGCCCCGCCGTTATCATCGGCATGCTGGAAGAGGATGTGGTGAGGCGGCGCAAGTGGATCACGCGCGAGCGCCTGCTGGATCTCGTCGGCGCCACCAACATCATCCCCGGCCCCAACGCCGTCGAGATGTGCCTGCACCTGGGCTACGTCCGGACCGGATGGCCGGGGTTGTTCGTCGCAGGCGCGGGCTTCATCGGGCCTGCGATGCTGTCTTCACTCGTGCTTGCCTGGGCATACGTTGAATACGGCCAACTCCCGCAGGTTCAGCCATTCCTGTACGGAATCAAGCCCGCCGTGCTCGCACTCATCCTCGCGGCCGTGTGGCGCCTCGGGAAGGCCGCCGCCAAGGGATGGCGCCTCGTGGCGATTGGGCTCGCCGTAATTGCCGCCTACCTTCTCGGGGCCAACGAGGTGCTCGCCCTGCTGGGTGGCGGGACTGTGGGCACACTGTGGCTTTGGCTAGGCGAGCGGCGCGCCACCGGCGAGGAGGGTCAGTGCACCGCGCTGGTGGCAGTTGCAGCCGCCGGGAGCGAGACCGCCAAGGGGGCGGCCGTCGCTGGAGCGGTGGGTGGCGCCGCGGCGGCGACAGTGCCCCTGTGGAAGCTCGGGCTGTTCTTCCTCAAAGTCGGCGCCGTCATGTACGGCAGCGGCTACGTGCTCGTGGCGTTCCTGCAGGGCGATCTGGTGGACAGTTGGGGCTGGCTGACCCACCAGGAAATGCTGGACGCCATCGCCGTCGGGCAGTTCACGCCAGGGCCTCTGCTATCCTGTGCCACATTCATCGGCTACCGGCTCGCGGGAGTGCCTGGGGCCGTTCTCGCAACAGCGGCGATCCTTCTGCCATCCCTTGCCTTCGTCGCGATCCTCAATCCGGTGCTCCCGCGTCTCCGCGAGTCCAGGTGGGCGTCGAGGTTCCTCGACGCCGTCAACATCAGCGCCGTCGGCTTGATGCTGGCGGTCACCGCGAGGCTGGGGCATCAGGCTCTGAGGAGCTGGCCCGCCTGGGTCATCGCCGTCGCCGCCGGCGTGGCGGCCATCCGCTTCCGCGTCAGCGCCCCGTGGCTCGTGCTGGGCGGATCCGCTCTCGGCTGGGCGCTGTCGCTCTGGGCGGCGTAGCACACGATGGGGGTGACGCTTTCCGCGGAGAGAGTGCACGTGGCCAGGTCCGTACCGATGGGGAGCGCCTCTGCAGGTCCGCTACTACGCGCCGCAGCAGAACGGGCCCATCGCCCTCGCGCCCGAAGTCCATCGCGACTCAGTGGGGATCACGCTCCCCCACCTGGCACGTGGGGAGTCCTCCAGGTACAGCCCGCCGGCTGAGCGCTCGTGACGTGTGCCTCGAGCCCGCGGGGCTTGCCGATCTACCGCTCATCGATCGCCACTCCCTCGGCCTCGAGGCGCTTCATGGCCTCAGCCCGCTCGTCGTCGGTCATCCCCTTGAGCAGCTCGAAGAACACCTGGATCCAGTACTTGGTCCAGTACTGATGCCCGCCCTTCAGCCTGACGCCGTCCATGTCCGGCAGCACCGGGAAGTCAACGCCGGCGATGGCCTTCGCCGCCTCCATGACGTCCCCATAGCTGCCACTGGTGAAGGTCGTGATCACCTTGTAGCGGTCGTGCCAGCGCTTCAGGTACTCCGCCATACGCTCGGCCAGGATGGGTCTGGCGGCGGCGTACTGCTCCGGCGACATGTGCTTCACGCCGCCGCCGCGCTCGTCCGCCGGGTACACGTTCTCCATCTCGTACGGCACCGGGCCGATGACGCTGCTGAGCACTACCACGTGGCAGCGGCAATCATCGAACTCGTCCCTCGGGTCGTGGCCCGTGGCCAGCCGAATGCTCTTGCGCATGGAGCCGTGGCTTGGCGACTTCGAGTATGGCCGACTCACCGAGCACTGGAAGAACACGAGCATGTCCTTGTCTGGCGGTGGGTTGTACTCCGTGAGGATGTGATCGCAGAAGTCCAGGACGGCCTTGCTGTCGATGCGGACGTCCTCTCTCTTCTGCTCCTCCGTCTTCACGATGCGGCGCATCGTCTCTTCCTCGCCCGCGCCGACGCGCTTGCGGAGGCGGTAGAGGAGTTGACCACGGTGCAGCCTGAAGCCCGCGCTGATCAAATCGCGCACCACGGCCGAGCCCTCCTCCAGGGCCCGGCCGTTGATGCGGGCAATCCGGACGACCTCGCACCGTCCCCAGCGCACCGTGTACTCGAGCATGGCCGTCGCCACGCGCCTGTGGAGCGCAGAACGCCGACGGCCGTTCGCGCCGTCGTCGGGATGGAAGAGCCGAACATCCCGCACTCGGAAGAACCTGCCCTCACCCGCGTGCCGGTCGACGATCGCCAGCAGTGCTCCCCGATGCAGCACGAGATAGCGCGTGGCCAGCGCCCGGTTCTGCATGCCCGGGAGCTTCACGGCGCTCAGGTGGATGGCCGCCGGGTCCAGGCTGTTCACCATGATAGCGGGCTCTCTCCGGGCGGGCTTCTCGCGCCT
Organism: Armatimonadota bacterium; assembly: GCA_050114035.1. Taxonomy (GTDB): domain Bacteria; phylum Armatimonadota; class Zipacnadia; order JAUWAU01; family JAUWAU01; genus JAUWAU01. Next base: position 6,007 of record JASFTE010000089.1, read on the forward strand.
CAGTCGATCGAGTGCTTCGGGCAGCGCGAACTGATCGCCGGAGAACGTCTCCGCGAAGAAGCCCCGGAGAAGCTGCCCGCGCAGGAACAACTCCCGCAGGCCCCGCGACACATCGCGCGTGGGCATATCGGACTTGGCCAGCAGAAGCTCTCTCGCGGCGACGCCGTACCGCTTCATGAGGGCCATGACCCGAGCCCGGCAGCGCCGGCCCACGGCAGCGTCGTCCTGGGCCGCATCGGCCAGGCCCTCTCCGGACGCATGCGACTGCACCGCATACCAGCGCCCCTCGTCCGCCCGCAGACCGACTCGGCGCAGGTCCGGCATCGCTGCGAGCGCCTCCTGAGCCTCGCGGGGCTCGTCGCCATCCGTGCCGCCGCCGAAGGCCGCTGCCGCCCATCGGGGCGTACTGGTCCAGGCGCACCGCGCGATGGACGAGTAGTCCGTGTTGCTGATGAGTCCAGCGCCGAAGAGCCGCCACAGCGCTCGGTCCAGCTCCTCGGCGGCCAGACCCGTGGAAGCGAGGATGTCCGCGCGCGACCGCTCGCCCTGATCTCGCAGCAGTTGGACAACGGCCAGCTCGTCCCCAGAGCACTCGTCGGTGGCGGGTGCCGCGAGCAGATCGCCGGCAGCCTCATCGGCGACGAATGTCACGCCCGCCAGCAGCGGCCGGGGGCGCTGCTCTCCCATGTGGAACTGCCCCATTCGCAGTCCGGCGCCCGGGATGCCCGACTCCTGCGGTTGGGCGGCCTTGACGCGCAGCCCGAGGATATCGCGCTGCCAGATCCGCGGATATGCCCGATAGCCGGCCTGCTGCGCCAGCACGGTACTGATCGCCTCGGGGCCATCCAGATTCGTCTTCGGATGCACATGCTGCCACTTCAGGAGGAAGTCCGCATAGCGCGCCAGCGGCACCGGCTCAACCCGGCGACGCAGCGCCGCCAGGGCCATTCGGTGGAGCTCCTCCAGATTGGCCCGGGCGCACACCTGCGGTACGGCGCGCCCGGTGACGAAGTCTCCCTGCTGGACCTCGCCCGTTTCCAGAAGCCCTCGCAGGACGGCACGCGCCGTCCTGGGGAGGAATCCGTACCGTCCGCAGAGGTGCTCGACAGCGACCGGCCCCAGCCCACGAAGCACTCGCAGAAGAACCGTACGTCTGGCCGTGAGCCGACCCAGCCTCCTGGGCGCAAGCCCGGGCACCCATCGTTCCGGCAGGGCCCATCGTGCCCGACCCGCCCTCCCCCCACAGCGGACGATCCTGTACGCGCTCTCAAGGTCACCCAGGAGGTCTGCTGTCTCATCGCCGGCGACCTGCTGCAGCGCCTTGGTCGTTGCCTCCCCGGCCGAGCCGATGGCGCGCAGAAGTGCACGATGCCGTGCATTCTCTGCCACATTGCTGGCGAAGGCGCGAGCGTACAGCAGGTAGTCCTCGCTGGCGATCCAACGGCGCGGCGCCGCGGAGGCTCGCGGGATCACGACGGGCACAGCCCGGCGGTCACGCCAGAGTCGCCGGAGCCACGCCTTCCAGTCGCCGCGGGCCTGGCAACCGATGAACAGATCGCTCTCCGGCTCCTCGGATAGCTCTCCACAGCGCCGGATGAGCCGCAGCAGCTCCTCGGCGTCGCGCGCCCGGGTCATTGCGTGCGTGCCCCGGCGACGTGCCTCGAACTCCTCGACGACCTTCGGGTCGATAAGCTCCCGGATGCTGCCCTCGTCCAGGATCTGCCGCAGCACCTCGCGATGCAGCGACAGTAGCTCCGCCCGCCGCTCGCGCCGAGTCACCTCGGTCATGGCCCCGAACTGGCCGGCCAGGAGCAGCTCGTGCCCGAAGGGGCTGGGGACTTCGACCTCCGCCGAGACGAGGCGCATGCGCCCCGACGCCAGCTCGCCCACCACGTGGCGCAGTCCCAGCAGGTCCAGATGGTCCTCAACGCACTCGCGCATCGTCTCGGCGACGAGGGGCAAGTGGCGCATCTGCCCCACCTCGCGCTCTATCCGTCTCGCGCCGGCCTCCTGGAGCCACACGGCGCGCTTCCTGCCTTGGGTCATGCGCAACACCGCGAGTGCCCGCACGGCGGCGTGACGGAACCTGATGGAAAAGAGCGGCGACTCGCGGACGTAGGTCTCGATCCGGCGCGCCAGGTTATCCTGCGAGACCAGCGACAGAAGCTCCTCGGCGCCGGACTCCACGCCCCGCGGCAGATGGAGCGCGAAGGCGTTGTCCGTGTAGCTGACCTGCAGTTCGACGTCCAGCTCCTCGCGAGCCGCCTGGACGAGCGCCTCGGCCCAGGCCTCGTTCAGGCCCGAGCCGTACGGCGAATGCACGAGGATCTGCCAGTGCCCCAGGGGGTTCCGCGAGGTCTCAGCCACGATGGTCCTCTCGCCGGGCCACGTGTCGAGGGAGTGTGCCTGCTCCACGAAGTACTCGATCGTCTGCTGCGCGCCGGATTCGTCGAGCAGGTACTCCTCCTGCAGCCAGCCGCGCAGGCCCTCTGGCTCATCGAACAGCCGGCCGAACACGGCGGCCCGAAAGGCGCCGACTTGCTCGCCGAGTTGGAAGGAGCGGGGGATGTAGTCGGGTCCGTGCCATGACGGAATCGTGGGCGCGCGCCCCCGTCCGTCGCGAACATAGACGCGGTTGCGGTCTACCCGCAGGAACTGCCACGTGCGCGTGCCGAGCACGAAGATCTGCCCAGAGCGCAGACGCTGCACGAACTGCTCGTCCAACGTGCCGAGCTTCCTCTTGTAGTCCTCCGCGTGAACGGCGTACTCGGCGTACTCCGGGATGGTGCCCGCGTTCTGCTGCACCAGCGTCAGCGTCCCGCGCGCGCCGGTGACGTGGTCCCTGGCGCGATCCCAGTTGATGCGCGTCGGGAGCTCGAACAGTTCCTGATCCCCAAAGCGCGCCGACAGCTGACCGAGGATGCGTGTGAAGTCCTCGTCCGTGACGTCACGGAAGTTGTAGGCGCGCCGCACGATGCGCAGCAGCTCATCGGCGCTCCCGCCCTCGATGGCGGCCATTGCCGCCACCTGCTGTGCGGCCACATCGAGGCAGTTCGTCGGGATGTGAGCCGGCTCGAGATTCCCCTCGAGCATCGCCCTCGCCAGGACGGCCATCTCAACCAGGTCATCGCGGCTCGTGGCGAACATGCGGCCCTTGCTCGTCAGGCCGAGAAGGTGCCCGGCACGCCCCACTCGCTGCAGGCCGGCGGCGACGCGCTTTGGGCTCTCTATCTGGCACACCAGGTCCAGGTGCCCGATGTCGATTCCCAGCTCCAGCGACGAGGTCGCTACGATGGCGCGCAGCGCCCCCGACTTCAGATTGTCCTCCATCTCCAGCCGGAACACGCGGGACATGCTTCCGTGGTGGGCGCCAATTCGCAGCTCCGCCTCGCGCGCCTCGGCCAGCATATTCAGCTTCGCCGCCACCCGCTCGGTCAGATGCCGGGAGTTGCAGAAGATGAGCGTCGTGCGATGCGTGCAGATGAGCTCGTACAGCTCCGCGTAGATGGCGTCCCAGACTTCCTCCGGCTTCGCCTCCACGAGGTTCGGAACGGGCGCGATCACCTGGAGGTCGATGTTGCGATGCACGCCAAGGTCAACGATCGTGCAGTCGCGCTCCGCCCCGCTATCGTCGAAGCCCACCAAGAACCGCGCGATCTCCTCCACCGGCGACTGCGTGGCCGACAGCCCGATGCGGAGGAAGCCGTCCTCGCCGCCGTCTGCGACAAGCTCCGCCAGACGTTCCAGACTGATGGCGAGGTGCGCTCCACGCTTGTCGCCGCAGAGATGGTGGATTTCGTCCACGATGACGTAGCGGACCTGATCGAGATGCTCGCGGAAGCGACTGGTGAGAAGCAGATAGAAGGACTCAGGCGTCGTGATGAGGATGTGCGGCGGACGGCGCAGCATCCGCTGGCGGTCGCGCTGAAGCGTGTCGCCCGTGCGCACGGAGACGCGAATGTCGGGGAACGGCGTCTCCTGCTCGTCGCTGATGCCGCGCATCTCCTCGAGCGGCACGAGCAGGTTCTTCTCCACGTCGTTGGCAAGCGCGCGCAGCGGGGAGATGTAGACGACGTAGGGCTTGCCTGGCAGGTCGTCGCCCTCTCCCAGTTCGACCAGCTCATTGATCGCCCACAGGAATGCCGCGAGCGTCTTGCCCGATCCGGTGGGCGAGAAAACGAGCGTGTTCTTCCCGTCGGCGATGACTGGCCATGCGAGTCGCTGCGCCTCCGTGGGCGCCTCGAACGTGCGGCGCATCCATTCGGCCACGATTCGGGCGAACCGAGGGGGCCTGCGCCTGCTGTCGCTGAACTCGACTTTCTCGATCATCCCAGCCGCACTCCGCCAAGTAGACCAGCAATGCGTTCCGCTACGCTTGCCGCCTCCACCGGACAAATGTTCGACAGCGCCTGCCGCCGCTCCTGCTCCCGGCGCCACTCGCTCGCGCTGCACGATACCGCAGGAGCGTCGCTCCGCAGCGGCGAAGAGGACGACCCCACCACAACGCAATTGGGAGGCGCCAAATGCCAGACGTCTTCGGCGATCAAGTCCGGGCTACACTCGAGGAGCGGGCGGACCAGCCTGCGCTGTGCTATCGGAGCCAGTGGCGTACGTTCGGGCAGATCCGGGGCCGCGCGGCGGCTGTCGCGGCGGCACTGCGGGAGCTGGGCCTCGAGCGCGGCGACCGGGTGGCGCTGTTCTCGCCCGACAAGCTGCCGTACCTCCATGTCCACCTCGGCGCCATGCTCGCCGGAGGCATGTCGCTGCCGGTCAACTTCCGCAGCCCCCCTGATGAGCTGGCGTACTTCATCAGCGACAGCAGTGCGCGCTTCATCTTTGCCGGCCCCGAGCAATTCGAGATCGCCGAACAGGCCAAAGCGAAGTGCCCGACGCTCGAGCACATGCTGACGCAGGACTGGTACGAGGGCCTCGAGCCG
>JASFTE010000090.1:0-10896 GCA_050114035.1 Armatimonadota bacterium
TTCTCGTTCTTCATCCACGTGCGGCCGATGCTGGTGTAGGCCACGCCGTTGGGAGCGAGAACGCGTCGCACCTCCGCCATGGCGATGCGGCCGAGGTCCTCGGCGACGAGCAGATTGACGGTGTTGACGATGAAGGGCAGGCGCTCGCCCCGGAGCGAATCGACGCAGACGGGGCCGTACAGGCCCAGCGACCGGATGTGGTCGCGGGCATTCTCGACGCTGCGCGCATCGGCGTCGAGCCCATGCACCAGGTAGCTGTCACTGGCGCGCAGCGCGGCAGTCAGCCGGCCATCGCCGCAGCCGAGGTGCACAACGAGGCCGCCTCTCACACCAGTCGCTTTGAGGATCTCGGCAGCCATGGCGCGCGGGCGCGCGTCCGCGGGCTGCGCGGCGGCGGCCGAGACGGATAGCACAAGGACGAGTCCGAGGGTCATGAGGCCGATCAGTTGCGGTGCTTTCACGATGGTTCTCCTCGCTTTCGTGGTGGACTGCAGGGCGAGTTCGTGCGGCCCGCCGGAACTCCTGCCCGTGCGGCATGCGGCGGCACACTATGGGACGTTCATGGCGTTCTGCGTTCCTCCGCGGATTCGTTCGCGCTGAGGGTGGCGTGACCTTCCGGGCCTGGCCCGCGCAGGAGCAGATGAGGGAGGGTGAGTGCGAGCGTGAGATGAACCCCTCGCCCGAGCGCGGGTTGTGCAACGCAGCCGCAGAACGTACAATCACACGCAGAGGCGCGGACTACACTCCTCAGGAGAGACAACGATGGCGAAGCTCGCAGTCAACGGAGGGCCGCAGGCGATCGAGGGGGACCTGGTGCAGCCGTGGCCGGTGTACGATGAGCGTGAGAAGGAGGTGCTGGCGGAGGTGCTCGAGAGCCGTAAGTGGGGGCGGAGCGGGTACGACTACCACAACCACCCGGAGAGCAAGCTGTGGGCCTTCGAGGAGGCGTTCGCGGAGCTACACGACGGGGAGTTCGCGCTGTCGGTCTCGACCGGGACGACGGCGCTGGAGACGTGCCTGCGCGTCGTCGGTGTCGAGGCGGGCTGCGAGGTGATCGTGCCGGCGTTCACGTACATCGCGTCGGCCTCGTGCGTGCTGGTGTGCAACGGGATCCCGGTGTTCGCGGACGTTGATCCGCGCAGCTACTGCATTGACCCAAGGGCCGTCGAGGCGGCCATCACGCCGCGCACGCGAGCCGTGGTCGCGGTGGACTTCGGCGGCATGCCGTGCGACACGGATGCGCTGGGGGAGATGTGCCGGGAGCACGGGGTGGCGCTGGTGAGCGACTGCGCGCACGCGCACGGCGGGCAGTGGCGGGGCAAGGGCGTGGGCTCGCACGCGGACATTGCGGCGTTTAGCTGCATGCCGGGGAAGGTGCTCGCCATCGGCGAGGGGGCCGTGGTCATGACGAACGACGAGGAGCTGTACCAGAAGGCGTTCCGCTACCACCACGCCGGCCGGGAGCGCGGCGAGGAGAGCATGGACTTCACGTGGCCAGCCACGACCATCCGGATGAGCGAGTTCGAGGCGGCCATCGGGCTGGTGGCGCTCACGCGGCTGCAGGGGCAGGCGGAGACGCGGTGGGGGAACCTGCAGTACCTGGCCGAGGGGATGGAGGACATCCCCGGGCTGTGCGGGCTGGAGATCGACGAGCGGGTGACGCGGTGGAATCCGTTCCGGTGGCACTTCAGGTTCATCAGTGAGGAGTTCGAGGGGGTCCACCGGGACGCGTTCCGGAGTGCGCTCATCGCCGAGGGCGTGCCGTGCGGCATCGGGCCGACGAAGCCGCTGTACACCTTCCACATGTTCGCCAGCGGGAAGTGGGGCGAGACGGGGTGCCCGATCCGGTGCCCACTGTATGAGGGCGAGGCGATGGACTACAGGCGGGTGCACTGCCCGCAGGCCGAGCGCATCCACGCGACGGAGGCGCTGGACCTGTCGCACCGGATTCTCCTCGGCCCCCGGGAGAACATGGACCTGGTTCTCGATGCGATGCGGAAGATTCGGGAGAATGTGGATGAGTTGAGGGAGGTCTGAGTGCCTGGCAAGCCGCCAACGGTACGACAGAGAGGCGACGTCGATCGTCGAGGTGGACGCCAGCTTACTTCAGCACGATATCGTCAAAGCAGAGGAACGCCTCCGGGTCGAGGAGGCGGTTGGGGACGCCGTCGTCGTCGCCCCGGAGGCCTGTGATACAGAAGTCTATCTCCCTCACCAGGCCCGGGTTTGGCGTGAGTGGGACTGTTGCCTCGCGCCAGCCGTCGCCACCGAGGGGCACGGAGCCGATCCCCGTCCGCCCTCCTCCCTCTCGCCAGACGCGTACCTCGAGCACCTCGCCGTCGAGCTTGTGGGAGTAGAGCCAGAACTTCAGTTCGCGATACGGCGTCCAGTCGGGCGTCATGGGCTTGCCGCAAGCGTACCGCCATCCCTCGTGGAGCGGGAAGTCGCCACAGCGCTCTCCGCCGTGGGGTGGGACGCGTCCGTCATCCATCCACCACCACGCCCACGGGCCGTCCTCGAAGTCGTCAACGACCCCGCGCGGGACCTCGCGCAGCTTGCCCGGCGTCAGGTACATGTTGTCGAACACGAGCACCGTGTCCGGATTGACCGCCATACCCCAACTGTGGGCGCGGAAGCAAAGCGCCGTCACGCGATTCCAGCCGATGGGATTGCGGATGTGGAGCAGGCGGCGGAAGGGGATCTTGTAGTGCCGCCAGCCCGTCCAGTTGACGGCGAACATGTAGGCCCAGTAGTCGCCGTGGGGCCGCTCGGGGTCCATTGACTTGAGCCACAGCATGAACCGGTCGTTGGTAACCGTCTCGGAGTAGCAGTCGAACTCGAGGAACTGGTACGGCGTCCAATCCATCTCCACGTTGAATGACACGGTGCCGGTGAGCTCCGGCTTTTCCCACCGCCCGGCGAACTCGCCCTCCGTGACGCGGTCGAACTCGGGCTGCACCCCGGTCCACAGCGGCAGCTCGTCCGCCTCGAAGCCGCTGATCCACCCGGTCGGCCGCTCCGGCTCGCCGGGTTCGCGGACCATGACGCGGACGTCGTCCAGGTAGATGCTGAACGGCCGCGTCGGATTGTGCACCTCCACCAGCAACCCCGCGACCTCATCGGCGCGGAACCCCTCGCCGAAGTACGCCCCCTGCGGGCTCTTCCGCCCCTGCAGGACGATGGCGTTGACGCGGCTCTCGACGTGACACACCTCGCCCGGCTGGACCACGCCGGTAAAGAGGTTGACCTCTCCGTGTCCGTTCGCGATGTCGTCGCGGAGGCGCACTGAGATGCTCTGGGGCTCCTCCGCCTCGAGCTTGATGTCCATGTCGAACTGCGAGAAGCGCCGCCAGTCTTTCAACTTCCAGTCCGGGTCCGACAGGCCCACCACCATCCGCGGTCGCGGCTCAGCCGCGTGCAGCTTCAGCGACTGCGCGCCGTGCGCGGCCCACTCTGTGCTCGGCGTAACCTCAAACGGCTCCCACGGCCACAGTGCCAGCGGCTGGCGGCCGGAGGGGAGCGCATGTGACGTCGGGCGGGTGATGCCCTCGTCGGCCTCGAAGGAGGCGATGAGGCGGCTCCCGTCATCCGCCGCCTGGAGTCGACTCGCCTCATCGTAGGCCTCGAAGGCCGGCGCGAGCGCGGGGGCCCGTGCGAGGGTCGCCTCCTGCAGGGCAGCGAACGGATCCATGGCGTAATCTGGTATCGTGTCGAGCAGGAGCTGCAGGCCCGCCAGCCCGAGCTTCTCCTGTATCACCTTGAGCGCGGCGACTGCCGCGAAGTCGGGGTGGATTGTGACATACTCCGGGCTGGTGATCAGCACAAGCATCGCGGGGCCGTCGTTGGCCAAGGAGGTCGCGGTGTTGCTCGGGATGGGGTCCGCGCCTAATGCCCTGACGACGGCTGGCGCCAGATACGCGTGCGTCACAAACCGGTCGAAGCCAGCCAGGCGCCGCGGGTTGTGCAGCTCGGCGACGGCCTGGCAGAGGATGCCGACCGGTCCGGCGTCCCCCCGGTAGTACTCCCCGAGGCCCCCGGGGCCGAGCTGAATGTAGATCGCATCGCGGCGATCGGTGATGGTGGTCTGCCATCCCGTCTGCTTTGGAAGAACGTGGACGCGGACTTGCTTCTTCGGCAGACTCGGGAAGGTGCTCTCGAGGGTCTTGTTGGCAATGGCGACGATGTCGGCGATGGGCTCCAGATACGTCTCGTCCACGCCGGGGACCCAGGTGAGCTCCACTCCGGGTCGCTGGAGTGCGTTGACCTGGATCGCCTGCGCGTGCGGCGCCACGCCGACGAGCACGAGCAGCAGTCCAACCACAGGCAGCAAACGCATACTACCACGCCGTTCCATCCAGGCCACCTCCTACCGTGACCCTCATGCGCAGTCCTGCCAGACACATCCTGCATTCACTTCAGCACTATGTCGTCCACACGCAGGAAGGCCTCCGGATCGAGCTGCCTATTGGCGACTCCGTCGTCGCCTGCTCCCACCCGTGCCGCTAGCCCTCTCCACCGCCGAGGTCACACTGCCGACAAGATCGGACGCTCCCGCCGCTCGGCGAGATCGCCCTGCGTGACCAGGTCGAAGTCACTCACCAGGCCCGGCCCGCGCCGGTCACCCCGCCTGCCGTACGTGGACTCGCAGGTTGTCCAGATACAGGGTGAAGGGCCGCGTCGCCCTGTGCACCACCAGAAACAGACCGCCCACTTCAGACGCCCTCACGGCTTGGCCGAAGTAGGCCGCCTGTGGGTTTTTGCGCCCGCGAAGCGTCGCCGGATTGAGCACGACCGCGATGTGGCGGTCCTCCCCGGGCTGCACGAGGGCGTTGAAGAGGTAGACCTCGCCATGTCCGTGCGCGATGTCGTCGCGGATGCGAACCGACAGAGCCTGGGGCGCGTCCGCCTCCAGCCGCAGGTCCATCTCGAACTTCCAGAAGCGCCGCCAGTCCTTCAGTTTCCAGTCCGGATCGGAGATGCCCACGGAGGGCCACTCCCGGGGGTTGTCGGTGTGCACCCTGAGCGACTGCGTGCCGTGGGCGGCCCAGTCGGCGCTTTGCGACACCTCGAGGCCACCGGAGGGGAACAGCACCAGCGGATCGTGGATGGCCGCCAGCGGATGCGACGGAGGGATGCTGACGGTCTCGTCCGGCTCGAAGGAGGCGATGAGATAGCTTCCGTCCTCCTCCGTGTCGAGCCGATTGGCCTCGTCATACTCGGCGAACACCGGCCCGAGAGCTGCATCCGCAGCGGTGGCGGCGTCCCGCAGCGAACCGAAGGGATCGTCGTCGGCCGCAGGGATCGCGGCGAGGAGGGACCTGAGGCCGTCGAGCTGCAGGCCCTGCTCAATGGCGTGGAGGGCGGCGACGGCGGCGAAGTCGGGATGCAGCGGCGTGTAGGCCGGATGCATCATGAGGTCCAGCATCTCGAGGCCGTCCGCGCCGAGGGGGGTCGCGCTGTTGCTCGGGATCGGCTGAGGGCCCAGGGCTTCGACCACCGCGGGGACCAGATACGCGTGCGTCACAAAGCGGTCGAATCCGGCCAGGCGCCGCGGGTTGTGCAGCTCGGCGACGGCCTGGCACAGGATGCCCGTGGGGCCGGCGTCGGCCCGGCACAGCTCGCCGAACCCACTCACGCCGAGCTGCACGTAGATGGTGTCCTGCCGGTCGGTGACGGTGTTCTGCCATCCGGTGGGCTTGGGGAGGACGTGAACGCGGATTTGCTTCTTCGGCAGGCTCGGGAAGGTGCTCTCGAGGGCTTTGTTGGCGACGGCGACGACATCGGCAATGGGCTCCAGGTCGGTCTCATCCACCCCGGCCGTCCAGTTCAGCTCCACGCCCGGCCGCCGAAGTACATTGTCCTGCGTCACCTGGGACAGTACTGCCCCGCCGACGAGCAGAGGGATGAGTCCAGCCATGTGCAGCGCGCACGCTCGACCGCGACCTTCCATCCAGGCCACCCCCTGCGTCACCCACCAGTGTTGGACCGTTGCGCGTCGCTCTTGTTCGCTGTCGCTGCGCCGGACCCTCCTTCTATCTCGTCGGATCGGGCGTTGGCCTGGTGAGGCCGTCTATCAGCAGGTCGGGCTTCGGCTGTGAGTTGACGACGAAGCCGCGGGCTCTGATGTGGAAGTGGTTCGCGTTGGCCGAGCGCGCCCAGATGCGGTCGTCGCTGTACGGGGCGTTCGCCTGGAAGTTGGATAGCTCCATGAGGATATCGCCGTCGAGGAGGAAGACGCGGCCGTTGGCCTGGTGAGCGGCGGCTGAGGCGAACGCGAACCGGTCGCGATCGCTGAAGGACGCGATGACGGTGTTGCTGCACATGAAGGTGGGCATGCGGCCGTTGCAATTCTCGCGGGAGTGGGTGCTGCTGACGAGGAACGCGGCCTGCCGGCCGACGGCGGCCAGCGGCCCGGTGCCGGCGACGGCGGGGAAGGTGCGGCCATCGCTGAAGGACGGGAAGATGAGGGTGTTGGCGATGCGGTTGGTCAGATAGCACGGCCAGACGAAGTGGATGCCGACGGCGCACTGGTCGGTCATGAAGCCGGCGATGCTGCCCCACGGGCCGCGGCCCGGCTCCAGGTCCGGGGCGTCGGCGCCGGCGATAGGATCTGGCATCGGGTACTCGGGCGAGTACCCCAGCCGCAGGGCGGTGTGGATGCCGAAGAAGAAGATGTCCGAGAGGCTATAGCCGTCGGCGCTGCCGAGGTGGATGCCCACGTTGTTCGGCTGGGAGGCGATGATGCCGTATACCCAGGAGTAGTGCTTGCCCCGGTACGGGCCACCCGGGGCCTGAGGCCCGACGTTGGGCACGTGGGCGATGTTGCTCATGTGGATGACGTCGCGGGACACCTCGAACACGAAGGCCCGCTTGTAGCCGTGGAGCGTGATGCGATTGAAGTGGCACTTGCCGACGCGGTCCATGTAGGCGAAGTCGTAGTAGCGATCGCAGACGACGTCCTCGACGACGATGTTAGGGCCGTAGGCGCAGTAGACGGTCGGGCCGTACGGCTTGACGTGGTCCGGGATGAACCGGTTCTTTGCCTGGTCGAAGGACTCATAGTGATAGGGCGAATCCGGGTCCTGGAACTCCTCGTCGGCGGGCATGGGCTGCCGGTCGTACATGATCCAGAGGCCCTTGAGGGTGCATCCCGGGCCGAGCTGGAAGAGGGGTCGCTTCTGCCGGCCCTCGTACTGCGACGCAGTCGGGCGGGCGAAGATGGCGGCGCCCTTGACCTTCGAGTCCCGCAGATCGAACACGGCGCGCACATTGCTGCCCAATCCGAAGGGACAGCCGACGAGCGCCACGCCCTCGGGCAGTACGACAGTCCGCGTGAGCACGTAGCCCTTCCCCGGCCCGACGGGCGGCACCATGGCCCATCCGCCGAGAGCGCCGGCGGCGTCGAGGGCGCTCTGGAAGGCCTCGGTGTCATCGGTCACGCCGTCGCCCTTTGCACCGAACTCGCGGACGGAGAAGAAGCCATCGGGTTGGCCGAGGTCGGCCGCGCCGGCCACTGTGAGGAGCATCGAGTACAGGAAGGCCAGGCCGATGGACACAGGATGCAATGGGGTCGGATATCGGCGTCGTGCTCGCATGGATGCGGGCCTCCACTATGGCGCGGGTGTCGGCGAGGCGAAGGTGTACTGATGCTCGTCGAAGTCAATGGTCCAGGAGTAGCTCCTGAGGAAGCCGTGGCTCAGGAGGCCGTCAATCCGCACGCCGCCGAGGGATTCAACGGGATCGGATCGTCGCGGGAGCACGAGCAGGTCCGTCTGCTCCAGCGGCCCCAGCGACACGGGCAACGGACACTCGAAGGGCCACCGGCGCAGCGCGGCGGGATCCAGACCCCATTCCATCAGGTGCGCCCTCGTGCACCACAGGGCCGCCTGCCGCAGTCCGCCGCGGCCGTCGGGGCGCAGTGAGATCAGGCCGGAGTCTATGAAGAAGTTCAGGTCGCGGCGCTCGCCCAGGCCGCCGCGGGCGAACATGTAGTGATCTCCCCACATGTGGAAGGGTATTTGGACCCGATGCCGCGGCAGCATCGCCAGGTGCTCCTCCCGCAGCGCCGCGTCGCGACGGGGCGAGAGGATGAGCCGCCCGGCGGGGTAGTCGAGGGTGGCGAGGAACTGCTGGAGGATGTTGGTGCCCAACATGATGAAGTCCTGCCCTCCGGTGAGTGAGGGCAACGCCACGACGGGCACGTTCTCGAGCAGGACGTCTCCGAGACGGAACGTCGCCGCGATCCCGCGGTGGGTCTGTACCGGGCGCATCCCATGTCGCCCCTCGCGTCCGGGCGTCAGGTCGATCCCGAGCTCCCGCGCGCGGTCGAGATTCATGTGCAGGAACGTCCCGCCGGTGTCCACGTGCACGAGGACAGGGCTCGCCTCGATCTGTGCTTCGACGGCCGGGAAGAAGCCGGCGAGGTGGTGGTCGGCGAAGGGTATCTCGGCGACGCGATCGAGCGTCACTCCCAGCGGATGGGCGGCGCGCTGCGCGAGCTCCCCGCAGAGGGGCTCGTCCATCCCCGCCGCATGTGCGAAGCGCTCCGCCTCGGCGTAGCGGCCAAGGTGGAGGTACGCGTCCACGACAGGCTGGCCCAGCTCCGTGAAGCGGGGGTACGAGGCGCGGATCAGGCGGTAGTGCTCCAGGGCTTCGTTGTGGTGGCCGGTGACAAAGGCGCACAGGAAGAGCAGGTGCCGCCGGGCGTCGCCGTCCGCGGCGGCCGAGGCGAGCGTCTCGGCCTCGGCCACGTTGCCCTTCTCCCACGCCGTCCACGCCGCCTCCAGTGCCGGGGCGGGCGGCCCGGCCGCAAGAGCGTCGGCGGAGATGATCAAGCCGCAGAGGATCACACAAGGCCCGAGGAGAGCCAATGCCGCGGCATGCTTCATCCATACACCTCAGAGACCCAACGATCCGGAAGGCCAGTATAGGCGACGGACAAGTGCGCAGCAAGTGCCACAGGGCACGGGCGGCGGCTCCGCAGGTGAGGGCGGACGAGCGCCGAACTGTTGGGCCGTCGAGAATTCCGGTCGCGAGAGCAACGCAGTGCCATCGCCGACGGAGGAGTCACGGACATGATCTATCGCCCACGCCACTGGAAAATGATCGCCGGGGCCTTCGCCCCGCTGTATGCCGGCGCCTTGCTGTGCGCTCCGGCGGACGGCGCCGGCGGTGGGACAGCCGACGCACCGTACCTGGACGCCGTGCGCACGTTCGCCGACAACGTGCTCGCGCACGGCAGGGACACCTACGGCCCGAAGCACACGCCGCTGTTCGTGGACGGCATCAACATCGACACGCACGAGCCGGCGACGTGGGTGCTGAAGGGCGAGCGGTGGGTGATGTCAAACCTCGGGAGCCAGCAGCACCTGTTCCGCGTGCTCGTGGGGCTGAGCAACCTCACGGGGGACGACAGGTACGCACAGGCGGCGCGGCAGGCGACGGCCTACGCCTTCGAGCATCTCCAGCACGAGAATGGGCTGCTGCACTGGGGCGGGCACCGGTTCTACGACGCCGGCCGCGAGGTCTTCGTGGGCGAGGGCGTCAAGCACGAGATGAAGTGCCACTATCCCTTCTACGAGCTCATGTGGGAGGTGAACCCGGCGGCGACGAGGCGCTTCCTGGAGGCCTTCTGGAACGCCCACATCCTGCAGTGGGACAATCTCGACATGAACCGCCACGGCTCCTACGAGACGCAGATGGGCGATCTCTGGGCCAATGAGTACCAGGGCGGGCCGGTGTTCTTCGTGGGGAAGGGGCTGACGTTCTGCAACACGGGGAGCGATCTCGTGTACGCCGCGGCGTGGCTGCACCGGCTCGCCGGGGACGAGGGAGCGCTCGTGTGGGCCCGGCGGATGGCGCATCGGTACGTGGAGACGCGCAACCCGAAGACGGGCCTCGGGGGGTACCAGTACAGCCAGATCGCCAACGACCGGGCCAAAGCGCAGTTCGGGCCGGAGTTCGGCGAGCGGGCGCTGGAGGGGACGATGCTGGACACCAGCCGGGGCACGACGCGCTATGGCACCATGGGGCTGTGCCAACTGCGGCTGGGGGAGGCGATGGGCGAGGCGGGGGCCGACTTCCTGCAGTGGGCGCACGAGGACCTGACGGCCTATGCGCGCTGGGTCTACGACGAGACGGACAACACCATTCAGCCGATGCTCTCGGACGGCACGGTGCTCAGCGCCGCGGACATCAAGCGCAAGGGATACTACAGCGCGTCATCGTTCGCGAGGGCCACCGTGCCGAGCATCTTCCTGCTGAACTACGCGCTCGCGTATCGGCTCACCGGGGACGAGGTCATGTGGGACACGGCGAGGAGCATGGCGCGCGGCCACGGCCTGGGCGACATTGGGGCGAAGCCGGGGAAGCCGGGCAAGCTGGACCTGGCGACCGACTCAGCCGACCCGGTGATCCTCTTCGCCGTGCTGGAGATGTATCGGCAAGCAAAGCGCTCGGGGTATCTGCGGCTGGCGCGGCGCATTGCCGACAACATCCTGGCCGCCACGTTCCACAAGGGCCTCTTCACGGCGAGCCCGGATCACCCGAACGCGAGCTTCAACGACATCACGCCACTGGCGCTGCTGCACCTGGCGGCGGCTATTCAGGGCAAGGCCGACGCCGTGCCGGCCTACAACGCGGGCCGGGCGTACTTCCACTGCCCGTACGACGGCATGGGAAGGACGTACGACGGCAGCGCGATCTACTCGCGGACGCGCTAGCCGCCCCCGAGCCTGAGGCCCTGAGCCAACACGCCGTAGCACTGCTCCAGCGCGCCGCGCAGCTCGCTGCCGCTCTCCTCGTCGCAGGACACCCAGCCGTCGTAGCCGATGTCGTGAATAGCCTGGAAGACGGGGCCGAAGTCGATCTCGCCGTCGCCGAGCACGGCCCACTCGC
>JASFTE010000091.1:0-10896 GCA_050114035.1 Armatimonadota bacterium
CCGGTCCCGCCCGTCGTATGGCGGCTCGGTGATGACGGCGTCGAAGCACGCGGCGCCGAAGGGCAGCCGCCGCGCGTCGAGGATGGCCGCACGCCGCTCGGCGATCTCGGCGAGCCCCGGCCGGAGGGTTTCGTCAATGTCCCCGCAGGTGACGCTGACACCGCGCGCCCGGCACTCGAGGACGATGCCGCCGATGCCGGCGAAGGGATCGAGCACCGCGGCGCCGGCGGGCAGGTCGGCGATGTTCACGAGGAACCGCGCGTCGCGATGTGACAGCCGCCGGTGCAGCCGCTCGCCCTTGACCGCGGTGACCTGTCCGTCGCGCGCGATGAGGAAGGGGCGCCTGTGGGGAGCGTTGGCCAGCGACGCGCGCTGGTCCTCGACGTACACCTCAGCGAACTCGACGAGCTGGTCGCCCCAGCGCTGCGTGCCCACCAGCCAGCGGCCGACTATGCGAGCGTGGTACGGTTGCCCCGCGAAGGGCGTGGGGATCGTCCGGGCGATGGCCTCGGTGTATCCGAGCCGCGAGGCGCGCTCCACCATGCGGGCCTCGGCATCGGCGGGCAGGGAGATCTGGAGGCGCATGCGCGCCGGGGTGTCCACCTGGAGATCGATCCCCAGCGGCCGCATCACCACGGCGAACTCGTACCGGGCCGCCCCGTACTCGATCCCGCATCCGCCGCGGGACGTGTGGAAGTACACCTGGTACAGCCGCCGGCCCGGCGGCACTCGGAGGCCGCCATACTTGCGCATCGCCGCGCCCGCCTACCCGTCGTCCTCCTGCAGCAGCTTGTACTCTATGCTCTCCACGAGCGCCTGCCAACTGGCCGCGATGATGTCGGTGTGCGCGCCGACGGTGCCCCACTCCGCCTCGCCGTCGCTGGAGTGGATCAGCACGCGCACCTTGGCCGCCGTGCCCTCGCGCTCCCCGAGCGCCCACACCTTGAAGCTGGCGAGGGCGACGTCCTTGAGCTGCGGATAGAACTGCTCCAGCGCCTTGCGGAGCGCGCCGTCCAGAGCGTTCACCGGGCCGGTGCCCATGGCCGCGGTGTGCACCTCGTCGCCGTCAACGGCAAGCCGCACCGTGGCCTCCGCGCGCGTCTGTCCGTCCTCGCGCGCCTCGATCGTGACGCGGAAGCCGTGCAGGTCGAAGAACCCCCGGTGCGTGCCCAGCACGCGCTTGGCCAGGAGCTCAAAGGAGCCCTCGGCCGCCTCGAACTGGTAGCCCTCGTGCTCGAGCTGCTTCACGCGGCTGAGCATCTCGCCGACGGCCGGGTCGCTCTTCTGCAGGCCGGGGCGCAGGTGCTGAAGCTTGTGCAGGATGGCGGCGCCACCCGCCTGATCCGAGAGCAGCACGCGGCGCTCGTTCCCGACCAGCTCCGGCTCGACGTGCTCGAAGGACTGGGGGGTCTTCATGACGGCGTCGATGTGCATGCCGCCCTTGTGGGCGAAGGCCGAGGCGCCGATGTAGGGCTGCCGATGGTTGTGGGGGATGAGGGCCTGGGCGGCGACGTAGAGGCTGAGCTCGCGCAGCTCCTGCAGCATCCCGTCGGGCAGGCAGCGGGCGCCGAGCTTGAGCTCGATGGTGGGTATGAGGCTGCACAGGTTGGCGTTGCCGCACCGCTCGCCGTAGCCGTTGATGGTGCCCTGCACGTGGTCGATGCCCATCTCGACGGCTATCACGGTATTGGCGACTGCCATGCCGGAATCGTCGTGCACGTGGATGCCCAGCGGCGTGCTCACGGCTCCCTTCGCCGCCTCGATGCCCGTCTGGATGTGCGACGGCACGGTCCCGCCGTTCGTGTCGCAGAGCACAAGGCAGACGGCCCCGCCCCGCTCGGCGGCCCGGAGGCACTCGACGGCATAGTCCGGATTCGCCGCGAAGCCGTCGAAGTAGTGCTCGGCGTCGAAGATGACCTCGCGCCCGGCCGAGCGCAGATGCGCCACCGAGTCCTCGATCATGGCGAGGTTGTCCTCGAGCGAGCACCGGATCACGTCCGTGACGTGCAGGTCCCAGGACTTGCCGAAGATGGCCACCGTGGGCGTCTCGGCCTCGAGCAGGCAGCGCAGATTCGCGTCCTCCTCGGGCGTGACGCTGGCTCGACGGGTGCTCCCGAAGGCGGTCAGCTTGGCGTGCTTGAGCTCCAGGCGCTCGCGGGCCTCCTGGAAGAACTCGGTGTCGCGCGGGTTCGTCTCGTTGGGCCAGCCGCCCTCGATGTAGTCCACGCCGACGGCGTCGAGGCGCCGGGCGATCTCGAGCTTGTCGTGGACCGAGAAGGCCACCTCTTCCGCCTGGCATCCATCCCGCAGCGTGGTGTCGAATACCTGTACCTTCCGTGGCACGGTTCCCAGCCCCCAATTGGAGCGCAGGGCTCCAGCCTGCGCTCGTCCGGCACTGATGACAAACAGAAACGCCCTCCGTCCCTGCCGAGACGGAAGGCTGATAGCGTTCCGCGGTACCACTCCGCTTGGCCCTACTGAGAGTACCAGGTACTCTGTTCAGGTCCGCTCTGCCGGCACGGGAGGGGCCCGGGAAGGCCGATCCTCCGATGCCGCCGCCCGTGTAACGGGGGGCGCTCCGGCGCGCTCTACTCAGGGCTGCGCGATGCGTGGGTTGGCCCTTTTCGGCGCGCGGCTCGGGGGTGATCTTCCGCGGCAGCTCCGCGCCGGCATCCCAGCCACGCCGGCTCTCTGGGCCGGAGGCCTGTCCACGTACTCGTCCCCGTCGAGGCCTGTGTGCGCGCTCTCGGTTATCATCGGGACCTTACCACAACTGCGGCGGCGGGGGCAAGGTCTGTGGGCACTGGGACAGTCGCTGCCGCCACGCCCGTCCGCTCTTCCATCGTGCGGTCTCCGATTCGGCGCGACGCGCGGGCGGCAGGCCAGCAAGGGCCCGGAGGAAGGTCCTCGTTTGCTCATGCTCCTCCCCCGGCACGCCATCGCTTCGCTCCTGGTCAATATGGCTTCGCCCTCACCCCTCCATCGCGTTCATCTTCACCTCGAGGTAGTACAGCCAATTCTCGTACGATACATCCGGCGGGACGCTGTGGTCGATGGTGGGGATGTAGCCGCCGTCCTCGAGGAGCGGCGGGATCGTGGCCATGACCTCGTCTTCGATTGCTTTCTTGTCCCGCGCCAGCTCCCGCTTGTCGATGCCGCCGCTGAGGGTCAGATCGTGACCGTACTCGCGGCGGAGCTTGATGGGATCGGTGTCGGCGGCGATCTCCATGGGCCAGATGCCGTTGATGCCGGCCTCCAGCAGCAGGGGGATGAGCACGTCGATGTTCCCGTCGCTGTCCAGGAGGATGATCTCGATGCCCGTGGCACGCAGGTGGTCGTTGACGCGCCGGTAGCGGGGGAGCAGGAACTCCCGGAAGATCCGCGGCGACACGAGCGGCCCGGTCTTGAAGGCGAAGTCCTCGAACCAGTTGAAGTAGTCCGGCTCCACGTCCTGGAGCGCCCGGGCCGAGGATTCGATGATGAAGTCCGCGATGAAGTCGAGCATCTCGTGCATGAGCTTCGGGTCGTCGTGGAACATGGTGCACGTGGCCTCGGTGCCCATCCACCGCCGGGGCGTGCTGTAGAGGCCGAGGCAGGCGTTGGGCACCACGCACAGCGGATAGTCGCGCGCGCGGTATCCCTCGACGGCCTCGGGCCAGTCGGCGCGATAGCGCTCCGGATCGCGCCCGTCGTAGCGGCGCTTCATCTTCTCGAAGCTCTCCCGATCGGTGACTGGGAACGAGAGGTACTGGTCCATGGACGGCCGCGTGCCGCGGACGGTGCCCTCCTTGAGCGCCCGCCGCACGATGCCGCCCGCGTCGCGGAGCACGATGTGGCGGTCGTCCTCCTCGAGGACCTCCTGCTCGAAGGGCGGCTTCATGCCGTAGTTGACCTGGCAGAAGCCGCGCCTCTCGACGCCGAAGAAGGGCATGCCGTGGAAGGTGATCTCGTCGGCGATCTCGGCCGGCATGCCCTCGCCGATCCAGCGCTCGCGGGTCTGGCCCCAGGCGCCCATCTCGAAGTTCGGCGGGCGATCGACGGGCTCGAAGCTCATGCACTTGAGGAAGCGTTCTCGTGTCGTCATGATGGAGCGCCTGTTCGCGGTGTCCGGGCTGCCGCCCTGCGAGGGAAGGCGGCGACCACGGCGAACCACAGAGAGCACCGAGATCACAGAGAGAGGACCAAGAGGCAGGACTCGTATGGTGGACCGGTTCTATCCGGATAGATATACGCCCGGCGAGCTGGACTTCGATGTGCGGATCGCGTTCGAGAGCAAGGACGGCGAGCGCGCCTCCGGGCCCGGGATGAAGGTCGTGGCCGGGACGTGTGGGACGTGGATCATTGAGGTCATCAACAACCACGGCGACCTCGGCCCCGGCGCGAGGGTCGGCTTCACGGGCTTCAACTGCCAGTTCGCCTACCGGTTCCAGGCCGGCGCTCCCCGAGCGAGGGACCACGTCACCGTCGAGACCGAGAGCGACGCCGAGCTCGCCGTCATCGGCGGCGGGCCAACGCGCAACTTCTGCGAGGTACTCGTTCGCTCGGGAGTGCTCCGCCGCGGCGAGTCCTTCACCGTCCGGCTCGGCGATCGGCGAGGCGGCGGCGTCGGCTCGGAGGTCTTCTGGACGGCGACGCACGGGCGGATACTGACGGCGGTGGACGCGGACGGCAGTGGCGCCTTCGTCGGGGCCAAGGGCAACCCGTTCGACTTCGAGGTGGTGGCGGACGATGAGCCCAAGCTCATCCGGCTCCTCGGCCCGACGGTGGCGGCAGTGGGGGAGCCGTTCGCCCTCCACCTTGGCGTCTTCGACCGGAACCGGAACGTCATTGAGACGTTCACGGGCTGCGTCAGCCTATCTGCGCCCGAAGGGCTCGAGGGAGTACCGCAGGTCGTCGAGCTCGCGCCGGAGGACCGCGGTCTCAAGGTCCTCGAGAACGTCACGGCCCAGAAGCCCGGCGTGTACCGCATGGAGGTCCGCTCCGAGCACGGTGACTCCACCTGGCTGAGCAACCCGATCGTGGTGGAAGGGGATCCCTCGCACCGCGTCTTCTGGGGCGATGTCCACGCGCACGGCTGGGGCGATTCGACCATGTACCTCATGCACCGCAGGACCCCGAAGCTCGAGCCGGCCGGGCGACACGAGCAGGCGCGGCGCGTCGGGCGGCTCGACTTCTCGGCCCCGGGACCGATGTCGCTGCCCTTCGGGGAGCGGGAGCAGGTCTGGGCGGCGTACGCTGAGGCGTACGGGGAGCTCGACGGACGCGACGACTACGTGCCGTTCCTCAGCTACGAGGCCCACCCGCAGCCGGCAGGCGACCGGCAGGTGATATTCGAGGCGCTCGAGGAGCCGCCGTCGTTCCCGTGCCAACAGCCGATGGAGGACGTCGATGCCGCGTACGGTTCGCGCGACGACGTCATGCTCGAGGTGCACATCGGCGGCCAGCCGCCGCGCTGGCACGAGTACCGCACGGACAGGGAGCGCATGGTCGAAGTCGCCAGCGGCTTCGGGTGTGCCGAGTGGCTGCTGCAGCGCGCCCTGCGACTCGGCTACCGCCCGGCCGTGTGCGGCGGATCGGACCTGCACGTGGGGCTCATGGGCGGGCCGCGGGCCGTCGAGACCTTCCGGGGACGGTTCGGCTACAAGCTCCCGATGAACGTACGGGATTCGGCCTATGGCACGGGCCCTCTCACGGCCATCGTCGCCCCGGCTCTGAAGCGAGAGCAGCTCTGGGAGGCGATCAAGCAGCGCTGCACGTACGCCACCAGCGGGGCCCGGGCGTACCTGGATCTCCGGTGCAACGGCGCGCCCGCCGGCTCGGAGGTGACCGTCGCTGACCGTGTGACCATCAGCCTCCGCTGCCACGCGTGCGCCGAGATCGACCGGGTCGATCTCATCTGCGGCGAGCACTGCCTGCGCTCGTGGTTCCCTGACGCACTGGATTTCGAGGCAGAAGCCACGTTCTCGGCAGAAGAACTGCCGGGCGAGTGGCTCTACGCGAGAGTCCACCAGGTGGACTCCGAGTACATCTGGTCATCGCCTACCTGGCTCATTCGCGAGGGCGACCTTCCCGCGGCCGCCGATCTCCCGCTCTGGAACGAGGACGACGAGCTCGACCTCTCGCACGTGGGCGCGAACGACGCCTCGCCGCACCTCCAGGACGTGCTCACCTACCTGCGGACAGAGGAGGATCCGGCCCTGTTCCACGACGTCACGCCCATCGAGATCGTGGCCGGCTCCATGGGCCGGTGCGCCCTGTTCTTCTGCCGCTACGGGGAGCAGCGACTGCCAATGTCGATCCGATGGTTCTTCGAGTTCGACATCCCCAAGATCCGCTACGACTTCGGCTGGCGCGACTTCGGCGCCGTGGATGAGTTCGATGTGGCGGAGGAGCTGAAGGCCGAGTAAGGGCCGCCCGCCGGCCGACGTACATCAGCCGCATCGTGGAGGGAGGACCCCGCCGTGTCCGCTAGTGTCCGATGGATGCTGAGGCCGTGTAGATGTCTGGTCGTGCTGGCGCTCGCGGCCTGGGCGGGGACCGCGGAGGGGCAGGACGACTCGGCGGAGTTCACCCTCGACGAGCAGACGCTCCTGCTGGCCCACTTCAACGAGACGGCGCGCGAGGCCGACTACGCCATGGGCTGGAAGGAGTTCGGCGGCAGCGGGGTGGGCCTTACGGAGGGGTACTCCGGGAGGGCCATCGATCTGCGCGGGCTGCAGTTCGAGCCCGACTTCCTCACCACGCGCAGCAGCCGCTCGCCGCGATTCGTCTGGTGGGGCGTCTGGCCCCGGGGCAACATTGACTTCCGCCAGGGGACGTACGAGTTCTGGTTCAGGGTGGCGCCGGAGGATGTGCGGTGGAACCGTCCGCGCCAGAGCCTCTTCTTCACCCACTACTACCAGGTGAGTCGGCTGAGCATCGCGAGCACGGTGCTGACCCCGCGGCGCATGAGCTGGAAGTGGCACTCGCTGAGCGGCGATGTGCTGAGCGGGAGCGTGGGCTTCGATCCGCCGCTGGACCCGGGTGAGTGGCACCACTATGCCATGTGCTGGTCGCCGGGCGAGTTCGTGATCTACATCGACGGCCGTCCCGTGGGCGCGCACGATCTGTCCGGGAAGCATGGACTCCTGCTCGCGGCGCAGACGCACCGGGATGTGGCGATGAACGGCGTCGCGATGGACGAGCTGCGCATCTCGGACGTGGTGCGCTACAGCGAGGACTTCGAGCCGCGATGGCGGGAGGGTGTGCGGCCCGCGTGTGCCTTCGCGGGCGCCGCGGACGTCGAGCGCTTCCCGCCGGAGAGCGAGGGGCCATACCGCCCCGCGATCCTGCCCGCGCCGCAGAGGGCGAGGACAGTGCGCCTTGAGCAGGGCAAGCTCTCCTTCATCTTCGACCGCAACACGGGCCTGCTGACAGGCTTCGGCGCTGACGGGCGCACTGCCCGGCGCAATGCCAACGGCCTCCTGCTGTGGGAGAGCGTGGAGCGCGAGCCGCTCCCGGCCACCGCCGCCACGGCATGGCGCCCCGGCAGAGCATCGCTCGCCTTCGAGCAGCGCTTCGGCGATAGGGTCTCCCTGAGGCACGAGCTATCGAGGGAGGATGAGAGTACGCTCTGGAAGGTCACGTTCCGCAACCTCACCGGCCGCGAGCTGTGGCTCGAGGCGTTGATGAGCCTGCCGGTGCCACTGGATTCGATCGGCGACTACTTCGACATGTCCTACGTCCAGGACCAGCTCCCGCTCCCGCGACGGCGCGATGAGTACGTGTTTTCGCTCCCCTTCGTCGCGGCGGCGGGCGAGGGCAAGGCCATCGGCCTCGGCATCGACCCGCACACCGACCTGAGCGCGCTGATCTCGGAGTGGATACCCGAGGGCGACACCGGCACGATCCGCCAGGGGACGCGAGTCGTCCTGGACCCGCGAGGCGAATACTCTCTCGAGTTCCGCGGGTTCGAGTGCCCCGCCGACTTCGGCGTCCTCGACGCCATCGCCCACTACCACGGGCTCTTCCCCGACCTCTACGAGCAGGATCCCGCGGTGCCCATCTACAGTTACATGCCCGTGTGCCGCTACTTCGAGCACATCTCGGTGCCGGATCTGGCGCGGCTGTGCTACATCGGCAACCAGTGGGGGCACGGGCCCGGGCACTGCAAGGGCGACGAGTGGGGCACCGAGCGTCTGTGGAATCTGCCCAAGGATCCCGAGCGGCCGGACCACGCGTACGCGGCCCGGCTGGAGAGGTTGTGGGGGAGCATCGAGGGGCTGCGGGCCGAGATGCTCAAGCGCAGCAAGCGGGCGTATGACACCTACTACACCCTCCGCCGGAGCCACTACCTGCCCAACTGGGCCATGCGCTTCGTGGTCGAGGACATCTGGCCCGAGGGCATGATCGGCGGCGATCCGCTCGTGTGCGGGCAGTACTACGAGCAGATGTACTACGCCAACGAGTATGGCACCCCGCTGGGCCGCCACTACAAGCAGACCACCGCCAGCATCATGCGCCACATCGGCCGGTACTCCCCGGGCTTCATCAACGACATGTGCCATACGTCGCCGTTCCGGTTCACGGACGATGTCGCGCGGAAGACGCCGGGCCGCGCCTTCTCACGCGACCGCGGCACGTACCTCGTCGGCGCCTTCGGGCACGCGGATCGGTACCGGACGATCAAGGGCTTCCGCGACGAGCGCGGCTATCGGCAGAGCATCTGGTCCGACGGCGGAGTCGTCTCCTACATGCTGCTGGCGCACTCGACCGCGGCGGCCATCGAGAGCTACATCACCTTCGAGGACTTCGCCGGGCCGGAGCTGGGCCTGAGGGCCGGGCGGTACATGCTGGGCGAGAAGCCCTACGCCGTCCACTACAAGAACGAGAGCGCCTACTTCGGCAGGTACTTCGAGCCGACCGACTTCACGCCCAGGACCCTACGCGACTACTTCGCCTACTGCCGCGCTCAGGAGCTGCTGTGCGCTCTGCGGCACGGCGTCCACGTGCCGTACGAGATGGTGCAGGGCGACCAGGCACTGATGGAGCTGCTGCCGATACTCGTGGAGAGCATCGTGCTCGGGCGCAAGATCGTCCCGGCCGCGCGAGTGCGGGAGCCGCTGTTCGTGCGTCGGGCGGGTGAGGGGCTCGGCGGGTTCCTGGTCATCGGGAATGAGCAGCCGGAGCCACTGCCCACGGACGTCGTCGTGACGAACCGGTACTTCGGCGGGCGGCCCATCTTCGGCGCGTACTTCGGCGGAGCCGTGCGGCATCGGGCGGACGAGGAGACGACGTGGGTCGAGAGCGTCACCGTCGCGCCCCGGTCCATGACGGCGCTCAAGGTCCTGGGACGGCTGCACGGCGATGCGCGCGCCACCGTGGACTCGTCCTTCAGCGGCGATGGCATACGCATGTCGGTGTCGCTGCAGATCGATGCCGACGGCCCGGCCGGACTCGAACTCAGCACGTTCGGGCCCATCTACCGCGTGGATCAGCTCCGCGTCAATGGCAGGCCATCGAGCTACGCCGACGGACAGACGATCCGGATCCCGCGCGGCACATGCCGCGTCGTCGTCGAGTATGCCTCTCCCGTGCTGCCCTTCAGCCGGGACGATTGGGACGCCGTGGAGCTCCTCCTCGACCGGACGACGAACTTCTGCCTCATCACGGACACGAGCTCAGCCTTCGACAGCGGCACCGCCGGGATGCTCAACGACTTCGTCGAGCAGTACGACGAGGAGGACGGCACGCTCGGCAACTTGCCGAAGGCGGATGTGTATGACGCCGCGCCGGACGCGTCCGATGGCTGGAAGGTGTTCGTTGAGTCAGACGCCGACGCGGACCCCGGCCGGGTCAGGATCGACCGGGCCGCCCGGGAAGTGCACGTCGAGGGCCGCACTCCCGGCGAGGCGCGGCGGGCGATGGTCGTCCTGCTGCGTCTCGTGGACCGCAAGTACCCGCACACTGGCCGCCTCTTCGTCCTCAGGCGCTACGGCGACGAGCCCTGGAGCAAGCTCGCCCGCGAGGAGACACAGGACTTCTTCGCCAACTTCCCCGACAGACAGTTCCTCACAAAGCCCATCCTCAAGCCGGAGCTCGAGCACCTCTACGCCGGCGGCAACGTAGACTTCGCCCGGAAGTACTCCCTGCGCTTTTCCCCATACATCTTCGAGCCGACGTATGCGGATGACTATGTGTATGGCTTCGCGGGGGATGAGCGATAGCAGAAGGCCTCGACCACAGAGAGCACGGAGCACACAGAGCAAGGCGTTGGCCGGGGCGCTCGTTGACGGCCGTGGGCAGGTGTGGTAGAAAGCGCCTGACCCCATGCGCCGCCAGCTCGCACTGACAGCCGCCCTCCTCCTGTGGCCCGCCGCCTCGTGGGCCGCCCAGAAGCTCGTCATCATCTCGCCCCACTGGGAGGGCATCCGCACCGAGTACATCCGCGCCTTCGAAGCCTGGCACCAGGAGCGGTACGGTGAGCCCATAGCCGTCGAGTTCCTCGACATGGGCGGCACCTCGGAGATCGTGAAGTTCATCCGGTCGGAGTTCAGCGGGGGCCGGGAGAACGCCACCGTGGACGTCTTCTGGGGCGGCGGGACGGACCCATACGTCAGGCTCGCGGACGAGGGTCTGCTCGACCCATACCGCGTCCCGGATGCTCTGCTGGCGCAGATACCGCCCCAGGTCGTGGGCATGCCGTTGTACGACGAGCAGTTCCGCTGGTACGGGGCGGCGCTGGCGGGCTTCGGCATCATCTACAACAAGAGGGTGCTGGAGCTCGTCGGGCTCCCCACTCCGGAGACGTGGGCCGACCTCGCCCGCCCCGAGTTCGTCACCTGGGTGGGCTCGGCCGATCCGCGGGCCAGCGGCAGCGTGCACATGATGTACGAGATCATGCTGCAGGCCTACGGT
>JASFTE010000092.1:0-10871 GCA_050114035.1 Armatimonadota bacterium
AGTGCGGGTTCGACTACTCGTTCATCACCGCCGCGTGCAGCAAGATCGATGCGCCGCACGTGTTCATTGAGAACGGCAAGTGCACGGTGGAGCCGACACTGTGGTACGAGAAGCGAAGCGAGAAGAGGGACGACTCCGCTCGCACAGGGTTCGCGGACCCGGACTTTCCCTTCAGGGACGTGGACACGGTCTTTGTGCAGCAAGCGGCGAAGTTCATCGCGGAGAACCGGGACAGGCCCTTCTTTCTGTACCTGCCCCTGTCGGCCCCCCACGCGCCCTTCTGGCCGCCGGCATATGCCAAGGGCAAGACCCATTCCCTGCGCGGGGACCTGGTGCATGTGGTGGATCACTGCGTGGGGCAGATCGATGCCGCCCTGCGGGAGCACGGATTGGCCGAGAACACGATTGTGATCTTCGCCTCGGATAACGGTCCGCGGGAGGATGGGGGCGGCCACGATCCCTCGGGACCGTACCGCGGGTTGAAGAGTCACATCTGGGAGGGCGGGCATCGCATCCCGCTGGTGGTGCGTTGGCCCGGGACGACCAGGCCCAACTCCAAGACGGCGCAACCGGTTGAGCTCAACGACCTCTACGCGACCTTCGCGCACATGCTGGGCGCCTCACTCGAGGACAACGCCGCGCCGGACAGTTTCGACATGCTGCCGATTCTGAGGGGCGAGCCCCAGGCCGGGAACATCCGCCCGTTCATGATCCACCACTCGGTCTATGGCGTCTTCTCGATCCGGCGCGAGAACTGGAAGCTCATCCTGGGCACCAAAGGCTCCGGCGGCTGGGTGACTCCGGGCGATGCAACGGTCAGGAGGTCCGTGGATCATCCCGACACCATCGGGCAGCTCTACGACATGGATGAGGATCCGTATGAGACCACGGACCTGTACGAGGCAAAGCCCGAGATCGTGCGGGCGCTGACGGACATGCTGGAAGGGTTCAAGCGGAGTGGGAGAAGTGTTGAGCGGTAATTGCGGGACGGTGCCGAGCCTGACGACAGCGATGGGGAGTGTCACCATGCGATTCTCGGAACTTCCTGCGATGGTGTGTCTCGCGCTGGCGTGGGGCGTCTATGGGTTGATGTCAACTCCGGCGGACGCGGCGAAGGGCCCGGTGAAGGTGTTCATCCTGGCCGGGCAGTCGAACATGCAGGGCAAGGCCGCGGCGAGCACGCTGGAACCGGTTATCGCCGACCCGACGACGGCCGAGGATTTCAGGCATCTGAAGAAGGACGGTGAGTGGACCGTCCGGGACGATGTGTGGGTGACCTTCCTGTGTAAGACCGTGAAGGCTCCCGCGGACGACCTGCCGCTCTACGGGCCGCTGACCGTGGGCTTCGGCTCACAGAAGACCGCTCGCGACGAGAACAACGAGAGGATCTCGGTGCCGGGCATCGGGCCGGAGCTGGGGTTTGGCCATGTTGTGGGGGAGCACTTCGAGGAGCAGGTGCTGCTGATCAAGACGGCCTGGGGCGGGAAGAGCGTCAGGGTGAACTTCCGCCCGCCCAGCGCGACGCCGTCGGATGAGGAACTGCGGCTGGAGCTCGAGAGGCGCAAGAAGAAGAACCCGGATGTCACCCTGGAGGAAGTGCGGGAATCGTATGGGGCGTTCTACCGGGAGATGCTCGCGCAGGTCAGGGAGCCGCTGGAGAACATGGGGAAGTACTTCCCGGAGTATGATGCGGGGCAGGGGTTTGAGATTGCCGGGATGGTCTGGTTCCAGGGCTGGAACGACGGGGTCGGCCGGGGCAATCCGCAGTACACGGAGCAGCTTGCGCATCTGATCCGCGACGTGCGGAGGGATCTGGGCGTGCCGAACATGCCGGTGGTCATAGGCGAGCTGGGCGTGGACGGCGACGAGCCCATGGGTTGGATCGCGACGTTCCGCAAGCAGCAGGCGGCAGTGGCCGAGATGCCGGAGTTCAAGGACAACGTGCGCTTCGCGAGGACGGCGCAGTGCTGGCCGTCATGGCAGGGCTCGCTCGACGGCAAGTGGGGGGAGTTCAAGGCCAAGGAGAAGGCCTGGCGCGAACAGTTGAAGGCGGAGGGCAAGACGCCGACCCGGGAGGAGGTCCAGGCGTTCGGCGACGAGCACTGGCGCGAGCCGAATCAGGCGACCCTCGCGCGGATGTCTGACAAACGGTACCACTACATGGGCTGTGGGGAGACCCAGTACCGCATGGGTGAGGCGTTCGGCGCGGCGATGCTGGAGATGGTGAGGTAGCTGGGGGCCGAGGCGCTCGTCGGCGGCACGTCCGTAGTCGCGCCGGCCGTAGATGTCGGGGGCGGTATGTCCCGCCAGGGCCGTGGGGACCTCGGTGTCGGCATGCGAGGCGCCTGCGATTGCCACCGGCAACCGGCTGCCGTGTGCTGGTGTGAAATAATTCACGGATTGGGTGCTCTGGCGGAGGAATCCGCGGGCCGACAAGGAAACCGTGCTGCAGGAGCAACGTGCGGGCAGAGCAGGGCCGTCCGATGCATCGGCGCAGAGCGTCCTTGATCGCTGCACGCAGCGCCATCTAATCTCCTATGAGGGAGTGAGAGACATGGATCAGGTCGCACAGATCATCGCTGAGGCCGCGAAGGTTGCAGTACAGGAGACCGCCGATGCGCCACCGCCCGCATTCGCCGGCGCAGTCGAATGGCCTGTGGAGGCATCGCTCGGCAAGGGTCTCGAGGGTGCCGTAGCATGCGAATCCGAGATCGGTTACGTTGATGGCACCAAGGGTTGGCTGATCTATGGCGGGCTGAACGTATTCGACCTGGCGGAGAAGTCTACGTATGAGGAGTCGGCCTACGTCACGCTGAACGGCAAGCTGCCGACGCAGGCGGAGCTGGACGATTTCAACGCGAAGCTCCTCGCCAATCGGGCCGTGCCGGACGAGGTCATCGCGACGCTGGCGAGGCTGCCCAAGGACACGCACCCGATGGCGGCCCTGCGCACGGGCGTGTCAGTGCTGGGATGCCTGGACCCGGGCGCCGACGAGACGTCGGTGGAGGCGGAGATGGAGATATCCATCAAGCTGATTGCGCAACTGGCGACGATTGCCGGCGCAGTGGCGATGATCCGGAAGGGCAAGGATCCGGTGGCGCCCGACCCGGCGCTGGGGCACTCGGCCAACTACCTGTACATGAGCACGGGCGAGAAGCCCGATGAGCTCCTGGCGCGCATCATGGACGTGGCGCTCATCCTGCACATTGACCACGGCATGAATGCGTCCACGTTCACGACCATGGTGGTGAACTCGTCGCTCAGCGACATGTACAGCTCGGTGGTGGCCGGCATCGGGAGTCTCAAGGGCCCGCTGCACGGCGGCGCCAACGAGCGGGTGATGTACGATCTGAACGATATTGGCAGCCCGGACAACGTGGAGCCGTGGTACAGGAAGGCGCGGGAGGAAAAACGGCTCATCATGGGCTTCGGGCACCGGGTCTACAAGGCGTACGACCCGCGGGCGCGGATCCTGAAGCCGCTGTCTGCGCTGATGGCCGAGGCGGATCCGGAGATGGACAAGCTGTACAACATCGCCATCAAGCTCGACGATCTCGTCTGCGCGGAGCTCGGCGCCGAGAAGGGCATCTTCCCGAACGTAGACTTCTACTCCGGGATCGTGTACACGGGGCTCGGGTTCGAGACGGCGATGTTCACCCCGATCTTCGCGGTGAGCCGCGTTGCGGGATGGTGCGCGAGGGCGCTGGAGTACCTGGCGGACAACCGCATCTTCCGCCCGCGCGCGGCCTACATCGGCCCGATGACGGCCGAGTACGTGCCGATGGATCAGCGGTAGCAGGCTGTCACTGCCGTCCAGCACGCAACGGGCCTCCGGCACTCCGGGGGCCCGTTTGCGCTCGCACTTCGCGCCGTCGTCATGCATTGAGAGGTCCCGGGCCATCGGCTGCCGGAGAGCAGCCATTGACGAAATCGCCCGCACGTCGTACCATCCGTGCACTAGCGCTGTCACCCGGCAGCGCTAGGCTTTGTGTGTGATGGCGGTAGTTCCGTGCGCGCCGGGACGCGGTCAGTTGCGTCGGTCAGCCGAAGGGATGCGCTGCAGAGCAGTGAATACTCCCCGGCAGTGTGTGCGCGTCCTGCCTGAGGCGTGCGGGGAGTGGGCAGTCCAGTGGCTGAGGCAAAGGTAGCTGACGAGCGACAGATCCGGATTGAGTTCGCCCGCGATCTGTCGCTCTTCGATGCCACGATGATCGGCGTCGGCGCCATGATCGGCGCCGGCATCTTCGTGCTCACCGGGCTCGCGGTGAACCAGGCCGGGCCCGCGGCGGTTCTCGCGTTCGCCTTCAACGGCCTGGTGACGCTCCTGACGGCACTGAGCTATGCGGAGCTCTCCTCGACCATACCGGAGGCCGGTGGCGGATACGCCTTTGTTCGGCGGGCGCTGTCGGCTCCGGTGGGCTTCCTCTCGGGTTGGATGCTGTGGTTCGCCTACACGGTGGCGTGCGCGCTGTATGCCCGCGGCTGCGGCGAGTACTTCATGGAGGTGTTCCGCCACTATACCCCCGGCTTCTACGCCACCACGCTCGCGCCCCTTGGGTCGGCCGGGGGCGCCGTGCTGGTGGCAGTGACGGCGGCCGTCTTCTTCGTGGTGCTGAACTGGCTTGGGGCGGCGGTGACGGGCAAGACCGAGGACGTCATCACGGTGGCGAAGATCATCATCCTGGGCATCTTCGCCCTGGCGGGCCTCAAGACGATCGGTGGCGATGTTCCCACGATGCGGGCAAACTTCACCCCCCTGTTTCCCAACGGCTTCGGGGGGGTGGTGCTGGCCATGGGTCTCACCTTCGTGGCCTTCGAGGGCTATGATCTCATCGCCACGGTCAGCGAAGAGATCAAGGATCCGGAGCAGAACATCCCGCGCGCGATCTTCCTGTCCCTGGGCATCGCCGTTGTGGTCTACATCGTCGTGGTGTTCGTCTGCGTCGGGGCGGTGCCTGGGCCGATTGTGGCGGAGCAGGGCTACGACACCGCCTGGGAGTTCATCGGCGCGAAGAAGGAAGTCGGGCTGGTGGAGGCCGCGAAGAGCTTCATGGGCGGGGCGGGCTTCTTCCTCATCGTGGTCGGCGGCGTCTTCTCCACCATGTCCGCCCTGAACGCAACAGTGCTCGCCTCCTCGCGCGTGTGCTTCTCGATGGGCAGGGATCACATGCTGCCGGCGGTCCTGGGCGACGTGCATCGCCGCCGCCGTACGCCCCACATCGCCATCCTCGTCACCGGCGGGCTGATTCTGCTCATGGCCGCGACGCTCCCCATCGAGACGGTCGGGGCCGGCGCAAGCCTGCTGTTCCTGCTCTGCTTTGCGCTCACGAATCTGAGCGTCATCGTCATCCGCTATCGGGAGCCGGACCTGCGACGTGCATTCCGGATCCCCCTCTTCCCCGTGCTCCCGGCGCTGGGCACGATCACGTGTATCGTTCTGGCCGTTTCGCAGTTCCAGTCGCAGCCGATGGCCTCGTGTGTGGCGTTGGCCTGGATCGCCGTCGGGCTCATCGGGTACTTCGTCTACTTCAGGAATATCGCGATGCCGGACCGGGAAGTGTACGTGGTCGGCCACCACCTGCCTTCGCCGGGTCGGTATACCGTGCTCGTGCCAATCCACAATCCGGAGACGGTGGACAATCTGGCCACGCTTGGCGCCGTGCTGGCGAAGGCAAACAACGGCGAGGTGGTGCTGCTCAGTATCGCGGCAGTGCCGATCCAGTTGCCCATTGGCGAGGGCATGGGTCTGGTGCACGGGCGGCAGCAGCTTCTGGAGAAGGGGCAGAAGATCGTCCGGAGCATGGGCGTGGAGGCCGAGTCGGTGCTGAAGATATCGCACAATGCTGCCGACGGCATTCTCCATGCCGCGCGCGAAGAGGAATGCGACATGATCGTCATGGGCTGGCGCGGCTGGACCGGTGATCGGGAGAAGCTGCTGGGAACGGTGCTGGACAAGGTGGTGCGCGACGCGCCGTGCGACGTGGCGGTGTTCAAGGGCGAACGAGACCTCTCGGACGACGGCATCGGGCGCATGCTCGTGAATGTGACGGCGAGCCCGCACGCGGACCTCGCCGTGGACGTCGGGAAGGCCCTCGCGGCGCACTGGGGCTGCTCGGTCGATCACCTGCACGTCCAGAAGACCGGCACGGAGATCGATCCGTTGACGGTCGGGCGGTACTTCCAGGCCGACGTGGCGAAGCGAGAGAATCCGGAGATCGAGGTGGAGCTGATGGAGGAGCGCTCCATCCCCGCGACGATCTGCCGGCGCTCGGCCGACTACGACATGGTTCTCATCGGCGCCGCCCGGCAGAGCATCGTGCGCGAGATTCTCTTCGGCAGCAAGGCGCTCTCCGTCGCCAAGCTATGCCGCTCGTCCGTGCTCATGGTGAAGCGTCGCCTCCGCGGCCCTCGGGCCTGGATCTGGCGCTACTTCCTCGGCTCGCGCCTCGAGACGTCGAACAACGACGCCGGGTGAGCCCATCACTCCGGCTGATGTGGGCCGCCAGTTCCCACTGCTCTACCTTACGGACTGGGTTGCGCCAAGGAGGCTCCTGCTACCCGCGTGCCGCGCTGACGCGATTCAAGAGCGCACGGCGCTCGGCGGGATTGAGGATGAGGACCAGCAGGACGTAGACGGCGGACGCGACGGCGCACTGCACGGCGAGCCACAGCGCCTCGTGCATCCCCCCCACGCCGCGCCAGGCGGGCAGCACCCACACGGTCGTCGCCCGCAGCAGCGCGGCCATCATCGCTCCGGCTGCCGCGAGTCCGAGGAAGCACCGGCCGATCTCGCGCCCCCGCATCGGGCCCACTCGGCGGCGCAGCGCCGCTGCCATGGCGGCACTGATGGCGGTCTGGGTCAACCATGGCGCGACTGCGAGGCCCCTGATTCCGAGCGGGCCAATGAGGGCCAGCATAAGGCAAAGCCGCACCAGGCTGCCGCCGACGGCGAGGGCGCTCGGCGTGAGCGTGTCCTGGCCGGCGTGGAAGCTCCGTGTGAGCACTTCCACGAAGCCGGACGTGACGAGCAGCCCGCCGCTCCAGAGGAGCACCTCCGCCACGCGCGACGTGGCTTGCGGCCCGAACTGGCCGCGCTCGTACAGCACCCGAACAACGGAGTGACGGAGCATGATCGCCAGGACCATCGCCGGCACGGTGAGGGCGACGACCAGCCGAAGGCCGATGGACACGAGGCGCTTCATGCCCTCCACATCGTCGCGCGCCGCACGGTGGGCCAGCTTGGGCAGGACGACGGTGGCGGTAGCCGACACCAGAATCCCGACCGGGATGAGGACGATGTAGTTGGCGTAGTCGAGGTCGGCGACGGAGCCCGGCTGCAGCCCGGAGGCGAGCGCCCGCCGTGCCATCGCCACTATCGGGCCGAGAGCTGTGGGGATCACCAGTGGCAGGCACAGCCGTCCGACCTGCTTGACGCCCTCGTGCCGCACGTGCATCCCCAGAAGCGGCCGCCGCCCCTTGAGGCGCCATGTGGAGGGCACTTGCACGAGCGTGAATGCCAGGCCGCCCAGCACCGACCCGACGGCCAGGGCGTCGATGCCGAGCGCTGGCGCGAGGGTCAGCAGCGCCGCCACGATGAGGACATTCGGCGCGGCCTGCGCCACGGCCGCCGGCAGGAACCGCTGGTAGGAAATCAGGATGCAGAACAGGAGCGTCCCGAGCGGGGCAATGATAATGTACGGAAGCGCGATGCGCAGCAGGCGCGTCGTCAGCGCGTGCGACTCCGGCTCAAAGCGGGGGACCAGCATCACCGCAGCGGGGCCCGCTCCTGCCGTCCCGAGCACCCAGACGGCGGCCAGCAGAACGGCCACCAGCGCGCCGATGGTGCTTGCCACCCGCCAGCCCTCACCCTCCTTGCCCCGACTCACGTAGCTGGTGAACACCGGGACCATCGCGCCGGTGAGCAGTCTGGCGACGGCATTCCCGATCCCGAACGGCACCTGCCAGGCTGCGACGAAGCACTCCTTGGCGCGCGTCGTGCCGAATTGCCTCGCCGCGATGACCTCTCGCAGCAGCCCCAGCAATCGGCTTACCAGTATGCCACCGGCGAGCACGCCGGTGGCGCCGAGCGTGGCGCGAGCGGCCGGTGGCTGCTCTGAGGCGCTCGTGTCTCGACGTGGCGATGTGGATGACTCAGGCATGCGATGGATGGCAGGTGAGCGTCAATAGTTGACGGGCAGCGGCCGAATCCAGCGCCCGGGACTCGCCATAATGCACTAACAACCGCAGCGGGCTGGTGATCACCGGCTATTCGTCCGCGGGGTCCGGAGGCGCCTGGCCTTTGAGCTCGAGCGCCTTGTGATACGCCCGGCTGCGCGACACGCCGCACTCCTCGACCACGGCGCGCACGGCGTCTCTGGTGGATGTGCCCTGCGCCAGGAGCTCCCGCAGCCGATCCGTCACGTCCTCGCCGGCGTCCTCGGCCTGCTGTGGCGGCGGCTCCGGCCCGGCTCCGGCCACAATGAGCGTGAACTCGCCCCGGGGCTTGCGCTCCTCGAAGGTCTGCACCGCCGCCGACGCCGTGCAGCGGAGCACCTCCTCGAACTTCTTCGTCAGCTCGCGCACGATCGCCATGCGGCGATCCCCGAGGCAGTCGAGCATGTCCCCCAAGCTCTCCCGCAGACGATGCGGAGCCTCGAAGAACACCAGCGTGCAACCCTCGGTCTTGAGCTGCCGCAGCATCGCCCTGCGGTCGCGCTTCCCCCGCGGGAGAAAGCCCTCGAAGCGAAACCGGCGGGTGGGAATGCCCGATACCACGAGCGCCGACATGACGGCACTGGGCCCCGGGATGCCGACGACGGGCACGCTGGCCTCGATGGCCTGCTTGACCAACTCGTGCCCGGGGTCAGAGATGCCCGGCGTGCCCGCATCGGAGACAAGCGCAATGTCCTCGCCGGCCACCAGCCTCTGTATCAGCTTCCCCGCGCGCTCGCGCTCCTTCACGCCGTAGTAGCTGGTCAACTCGGTGTGGATGTCGTAGCGGGAGAGGAGCTTGCGAGTGCGCCGCGTGTCCTCGGCGGCGATGAGGTCCACCTCGCCCAGGATGCGCAGCGCCCGGAGTGTGATGTCCTCGAGGTTGCCGATGGGTGTGGCGCAGAGGTAGAGAGTGCCAGGGACGCCCGCGGGCATCGAAGGGCTACCTCCCCCGGTCCCTGGCGTAGCGGAAGTCGCGGTCGATTCTGGGGGGCGGGATCCTCGCCACGAGCGGCAGGCGGCGCTTGTACTGCGAGCCGCACACCATGTCCTGGACGCGCTTGACGAACGCGTCGTCGAAGCCCGCGCCGATCATGTCCTCGGCCGACCGGCGCTCGTCAACGAGCGCGTAGAGGACCTTGTCCGCCTCCTCGTACGTGAAGCCCAGCTCGCCCTCATCCGTCTGCCCGGGCCACAGATCGGCCGAGGGGTTCTTTGCGACGATCCTCTCCGGCACGCCCATATGCCGCGCGAGCTGCCGGACCTGCGTCTTATACAGGTCGCCGATAGGATTTACGCCACACGCCATGTCGCCCCACAGCGTGGTGTAACCGAGCAGCGATTCGCTCTTGTTGCCCGTGCCCAACACAATGGCACGGCGCAGGGCAGAGATATCGTACAGGATGCTCATGCGCTCGCGAGCCATCTTGTTGGCGCGGCGGATGCGGCCGGCGCGAGGAAAGCCCTCGAAGTAGACATCGACCATGGCCGTGATGTGAACGGTGATGGCTTCGATGCCGAGCTGGTCGGCGACCGTCTGGGCGTCTGTGAGGCTGTCGGGGCTGCTGGAGCTGTAGGGCATGAACACGCCGAGGAGGTTCTCTGCGCCGAGGGCTTCGGCGCCGATGAAGGCCGAGAGCGATGAGTCCAGGCCGCCGGACATTCCGACGACGGCGCGCTCGAACCCGGCCTTGGCGATCTCGTTGCGCAGGAAGTCCGTGACGATCTTGCGCACCTGCTCGCAGTCGATCTCGAGGCCCGGCATTGCCGCCTCAGTCCTCCAGCAGCGCATCGGCTTGGTCGCGATTCCGAGCGGAGAGTTCGCCGAAGTGCTCGTCATTCCTGCCGGCGGCTGGTGGCCGGTCGCCGGCAACGGAGGGGCAGGAGGCGCGCCGTATGTGGCGAACGTTGTACCCAGACGGGGCACCGGGCCCCCACGGGCACTACCCGGTCACGGAGCAACGCACTGTGCGGCCCGAGACGCGCCAGACCATCACGATTGGCAGCATCCTGTTCGCGCTGTGCGTTCTCCTGGCCATGGTCGCGCCGGCCTTCCTCACGCGGGAGAACCTGCTCAACGTCCTGCTGCAGAGCGCGACCAACTGCGTGCTGGCCGTGGGCATGACGTTCGTCATCATCACCGCCGGCATCGACCTGTCCGTGGGCTCGGTTCTCGCCCTCAGCAGCGTCGTGCTGGGCGTGGTCGTGCTCAAGGCCGAAGCCGGCGTGCCGACTGGGCTGCTCTGTGCGGCCGCGGCCGGGACGGTGTGCGGGCTGCTCCAGGGCGCGGTCATTGTGCGGTGGGCCGTTCCGCCCTTCGTCTGCACGCTCGGGATGATGTCCGCCGCCCGCGGCCTGGCGCTCATCCTGACCAAGGGGCAGACGATCCACGGCCTGCCCCCGGGCGCCGTCTGGCTGGGACAGGGCAAGCTGATCGACGCCGTCCCGGTGCCTGCGATCTTGAGCCTGGCTGCCGTTGCCGTGGCGCACATCGTGTTGACGCAGACCGCCTTCGGCCGGCAGCTCTTCGCCGTCGGGGCCAACGAGGAGGCGGCGCGTCTGGCGGGCGTCCGCGTGGGTGTGGTCAAGCTCGCCGCCTACGTCATCTGTGGATTCACGGCGGGCCTCGCCGGCATCATAGTCGCCGGCCGCACGGGCTC
>JASFTE010000093.1:0-10807 GCA_050114035.1 Armatimonadota bacterium
CTGCTCGATGAGGAAGTGGTGATAGCTGCTGCGCAGCTTCTGGTCCTGGTGCTCCCGGTAGTACTTCCAATAACCGTCCTCCATGGACACCCATTCCTCGAATCCATGCTGGGCGAAGATCTCGTCCCCGAGATGCCATTTGCCCATGTACGCCGTGCGGTATTCCGGGTCCGCCACCAGCTCGTTCAGGCACGGGGTGTCGGGCCGAAGGGGGATGTTGTTGGCGACGCAGCCGCTCTGGTGGGGCCAGAGGCCAGTCATGACCGAGCAGCGCGAGGGCGTGGACACCGGCTGGGTGATGTAGGCCCTCTGGAAGACGTAGCTCTCCGAGGCGAGCTTGTTGAGATTGGGGACGCGGATCTTCTTGTTCCCGTAGACGGCCATGGTATCGGCGCGCTGTTCGTCGGTCCAGATGAACAGCAGGTTCGGCTTCTCGGGCGGCGCCGAGGAGGCAGGGCCGCTCATACTCGCCAGAGACAGGGAGCCGGCTGCGCCCGCGCCGATGAACTGCCTTCTATTCATGTGTCGGTCTCCTGTTCACCATGATCAGATGCCCGTTACGACAAGTCGGAAGCGACTGCTGTCTCCGCCGACTCACTGCTCGCCGCCGTCGCCCAGCACCGCCCTCGCGTGCCTCGCGAACAGCCCGCGGAGGTCGCGGGTGTACTCGCGCAGGATCTGCTCGCCGAGTCCGCCCCGGTCGCCGCACCGATACAGCGCGCGGGCGAGGGCGATCTCGCGGAGCGGGCCGAGGCGTCGCCGGCGGTCCATCCCGCTATTGTGGAGCGGCTCGAGCTCGGTCATGGCGTGGCCGCGCATGCCGGGCCGGGCGAGCAGACGCGCCAGTGGCTCGGTGGCGGCGGGGTCACCCAGGCGCTCCAGTGCCAGCGCCACGGCGCGGTGGTGCGAGAGGGTGACATCGGCGTGCAGCGTCTCGAGCTTCCGCAGGATTGGCGGGAGGGCGCGGCCGTCGCCCGTGTGGCCCAGGGCCAGGATGAGCGTGTCGATGGGTGTGGGCAGATGCGCGTATTCGGCCATGGAGCCCTGGAGGATTCTGTCATCCCACTCCGTGATCTCGTCGAGAGCGGCGATCAGTACGGGGACGCCCGCCTTGTCTCCCAGGAAGCCCAGCAGGCGCGCGTATGTGAGCTTGTTCTCCTCGGACGCCTGGGCGTATGCGTCGTGCAGGATGGGCAGCGCCGTCTCCCGATGCGATAGGATGATCGCAAGGGGCTTGGCCGCACTTCGCGGATTGGTGGCCTTCGGCAACCGCGCGACGGCCTCGCGGACGTCGGCCTCGGGCAAGGGGAATGAGTCATCGTGCGCGAGGGCTTCTTCCGGGAGATTGCCGATGGCGACCAGATGCTTCTGGAGGGCATCGACATCGATGTCGCGCGGCGGCACGCGGCTCTTCGCCGCCATGGCCGCGGCGACGCCGGCGGCGTACCCCTGATTGTGCATGTCGCGCTGCATACGGACCATGGCGGAGGCGTCGCGCTCCATGCTGATGCCAAGCCCCGTGACGAGGAGCCCCTCGAGGCCACGAGGCAGGAGGCACCGGTACGGCGTGTAGCACGAGCCGCCGGGCGCCGGGTGATTGGCCGCCCGCGACTTCTCGTCGTGGGGGATCAGCGCGAAGAAGGGCTGGCTGGGGTAGCCGTGGGAGTCGTAGTCGCTGCCCGAGAACACGATGCTGTCCGGGTACGTCCGCCCGCAGATCTGATCGAGGTATGCGAGGACGTGCTCGCCGATGACGCGCCGGCGCTCGCGGGTCTGGATCAGCGGGCCCACGTCGTACAGCCCGCCGGACATGGTCTGCCGGGCGCCCACCAGCGCCCGCCAGACATCGGTCATGTCGGACTCATCCACGAGCAGGTAGTCGGTGTTGACGTAGTGGCTGCCCAGCGCCCGCGTGGGAAGGCCGGCGCCCTGCATTGCGATGTCGGCGCCGCTGCCCCCGTACATGGAGTCCGCGCCGGCCGCCACGGCGATGTCGGCATTGCCGGTGGCGTCGATGACGACATCGGCCAGCACGACTCCCCGGCCCTGGGGCGTCGCCACGACCGCGCCCTTCACCCGCTGGCCATCCACGAACGCCCCGCACCCGAGCACGCCGAACCATATGTGCCCCCCGGCGTCGCGGATCTGCCGCCGGAACCACTCCATCTTGTCCTCGACGCCGAGCTCGTCGCCGGGGAACGGGACCTCGCGGCTGAACCCGATGCTCTTGCCGTGGTAGGGCTTGCCGATGAGACCAAGCGTGCCCGTGCCGCCGAGGCCCTCCTGGTATTCAGCTACCAGCACGCGCGCCCCCTGTCGCGCCGCCCCGATTGCCGCACAGGCGCCCGACGTTCCGCCGCCGACCACCACCACCTCATACTCGCCCAGCACGGGGACGCGGCCGTTCACGGAGGGCACGGTATTGAGCCCCGCGTCCGTCGGGCGCAGGCCGCTCAGCACTTCCCTCACGTCGCCGGAGGCGACACGCCTGCCGCGCCTGCCGGGCGCCCGGGCCCCCGTCGGATCGGGCAGAGAGGATGCCTCCTGCGCGGCGGCCTGTCCCACGAAGCGGCCGATGGCCTCCTGCGCACTCGGGCGGCACAGCTTCTCTGCATCGGCCCGCGGCACGCCCGCCGCGCCGCTCACCACGTAGACGCGCTGCACGCCGCGAGGCCGGAAGTGCCCGATGTGCGGCTGCTCGAGGCCCTTCCAGCGACGCGCGCGCCTGCGCCCTACAATCGGGTCCGGGGGCACGAGGAACAGGCGCTCGGAGGCGCGCAACTGGCCCTCGGTATACGTCACGTCCCGCGCCTCCTGCTCGGCCCGCGCCATGGAGGCAAAGCCGCCATCGGGCAGCGTCAGTTGCAGGGCGTACTCGAAGTAGCTGACCACCTGGTCGCCCTTCTTCGTCGGACAGGGGATCTGGCGGGCTGCCGTCTGCTGCGCGGCGCCCGCGCGGCTGAGGACGACGCGACGGAGCTCCACGTCCCCCCGCGGCCACCGACGACACCTGGCGCCGGCCATGCGTGCCACCTGGGCTCTGGCCGTGGCATCCACGATCACCCTCGCCACGACGGCCTGGCGCCCGGCCCGGTTCGCCATGACGACCCCGGCCGGTCGCCGGTCTCCGCCCCACAGCACATCCGTCACGTAGCAGCCCAACAGGAACTCCACGCGGGCTTGCAGCAGAGCCTCGTCCAACGTCTTCTTGACCAGCATCGGCGTCGCAGGGCTGCCCGCCGCGAAGATCCTCTCTGTGAGCGGCCCCGCGGGCTCCTCATGGGCGTCGAGCCACAGACGCAGCGTCGCGCACATGTCCTCCCCGAGGTACGGCCGCGGAGCCGCGAGCAAGACGCTGCATCCCTCTTCGGCCGCGGCCACCGCCGCCGCGACGCCGCCGACGCTGCCTCCCACCACGACCACATCAACCTGGTGCACCACGGGCAGGTCACGCATGGACTGTTCCACTACCTGGGAGAGCAGCGGGCTCGGGGATGCGCAGAGCACCATGCAGACCCACCACCGTCTCGCCTTCGTCATCCGCTTCGCCTCGCGATATACGTCCGCTCATGGCCCGTCCTCACGATGATCCCTCAACGCACGAGGAACTCGCCAAGGGCGTCCTTGTCCACCTCGACACCGAGTCCCGGCCTATCCGGGACAACCGCGGTCCCGTCCTTCACTGTCACCCGTTCGGAGCAGACGCGCTCGCGGGCCGGGCTCTCGGAATGGTCGCATTCCAGCGGCAGCAGCTCATCTTCGAGCCGGCCCGGGTTGGGCGGAGCGGTCGCGTGGAAGTGGACGCCCGCCGCGAAGCCCACCGGCGTGCCCCAGACGTGCGGGGCGACGTCCACGCCGAAGGAGTTGGCCAGGGCGCGGATCTTCAGGCCCTCCGAGATGCCGCCGCAGAAGGCCAGGTCCGGCTGCGCGATGTCGAGGGCGCGACACTCGACGAACCGCCGGAAGCCGAAGCGCGTCTGCTCGTTCTCGCCGGCCGCGATGGCGAGGTCGAGCTTGCCCCGCAGCGCGGCGTAGTCCTCCAGCGCATGGGGCGCCACCGGCTCCTCGAAGAAGAAGTACCCGTGCTGCTGCAGCGCCCGCCCGATCCGCATGGCCTCGTTGAGCGAATAGGCGTGGTTGGCGTCGGCCATAAGCGTCAGGTCCGGGAACCTGCCGCGGACGGCCTCAATGAGACGCAGGTCGAAGGCGGGGTTCTTCCCGATCTTGATCTTGAGGGCCGCAAAGCCCGCGTCCGCGTGGCCGGCGGCCTCGTGGAGTATCGTCGCCACGACCTCGTCCTCCGGCACGCGCCGGAAGTAATGCCCCGTGGCATAGCAGGGCACGGCCGCGACCCGCGCGCCGCCAAGCAGCCGGTGCACGGGCAGCCCGGTGAGCTTCCCCTTCAGGTCCCACAGCGCCATATCGACGCCCGATAGAGCCGCCATGAGCGGGCCGTGGCGCGCGTGGTCGAGATTGCGCTGCCACACGGTGTGCCAGATGAGCTCGGTGTCGAAGGCGCTCTGGCCGATGACGAGGGGAGCAACGCAGGACTCCACGCCCGCCTGCGCGGGCAGCGCCGGCCCGAAGCACTCGCCCCAGCCCGCCGTGCCATCCTCGGCGGTGACCTCCACCAGCAGGTTCTCGCGCTGCTCGAAGTAGAGCTGGGAGAAGCCGAAGGGCACGTCGAGCCTCGCGCGCAGCGCGTACGTCCGGATGCCCGATATCTGCATGGGGCGGCTCCTGTCGTGTTCTGCTCGGTCGCGTCGTCCAGTTCCGCCTTCGGCGCGGACCACCTGCCCTCAGAGCCGTCGCGGTGGCCTAGCACGATCGTGCTCGGCACGTTTCTGTGCATCCGATCCCCCCGCCCGGCTGTTCTATGGAGGGGGGAGTTGCTCCTGTGAGCGACCGGTTCGGGGCTGCCGATTTGGGGTACGCTCTCTGGGAGTCTCCCGGCCAGCTGCCTGCCGATCGGCAGAGGCGCGAGCCGGCGATGTCGAGTGTGTACGATGCAATGAGGCTGTGGCATGATACGGACGCCCGTCAGTGCAACACCGGCATGTGAAGAGGCGCGCAGTTTCTGAGGGACCTACCGAGCGCGAGCGACGGGCGACGAGGAGGGAGGGCACCGATGGACATACCGTGCCCGAAGTGCGGCGAAGACGTGGAGCTGGAGACGCACTGGGACTGCCCCAACTGCGGCGCCGCGGTGCGGAGATGCGCGGACTGCCGGCATTACGAGTCCCGGCGGGGGGTCTGCGCCATTACGCGCAGCGATGTTGACCTCCCCCAGGCGCGCGATCCCGGCAAGCTCTCGGTCTCCTACGCCTGCAAGACGTACGAGTACGCGCCGGCCGCAGTGGTGTAGCCGCGCGCGTCAGCGCCGCGTCGGGGTGACAGTCCCGGACTACTGACCTCGACGGACGGCCGTGGGGGCCGTCCACCGTGTGGCCTACAGCGGTTCAGCATGCCTGCTCGCAGCAGGTCAAGCCGCATGGACGCCATGGCGTAGGTCCGCTCCCCGGCGCCTCGTGTCAGCTAATCCCCCGCGTACACGCAAGCGACCTTCGGTCGCGCGGAGGAGTAATCCCCCGCGTGGGAGAAGCACCGTGCAGACGTACTCGGCGCGGCGCGGACCCTCACCCTATCGGTACGACTCGGAGGCCCTACGTGCGGGCGTGCGGCATCATACCGGCACGGGGCGGATCCAAGGCGATTCCCCGGAAGAACCTCGCGGAGCTGGACGGCAAGCCGCTGATCGCATACACGATCCTGGCGGCGCGTGAGTCAGAGAGCCTGAGCGACTTCCTCGTCTCAACGGACGACGACCAGATCGCGGCCGTGGCCCGGGAGTGGGGTGCCGAGGCCCCGTTTGTGCGTCCTGCCGAGCTCGCCGCGGATGAGGTGCCGACGGTGGATGTGCTGCGACACGCCGTGCGCTGGCTGGCGGATCAGGGCCGGGAGGCGCCGCTCACCGTGCTCCTGCAGCCGACCTCGCCGCTGCGCACGGCCGCCGACATCGACGCGACGGTACGCAAGCTTATCGAGACCGGGGCAGATTCGGCCTTCACCGTCTGTGAGGCGGCCACCCCGGCCGAGTGGCTGCTCCGCCTGAGCGGCGATCGCGCCCGCCAGCTTCTCGAGGGCGAACGAGCCCGCTTCAGCACACCGCGACAGCTCCTGCCGCCCGTGTATCGCCAGAACGGCGCGGTGGAGGTGTACCGCACCGAGCGGCTGCTCGTGGGCGAGGACATGTACGGCGACGACGCGCGCGTGGTCGTCATGCCACGCGAACGCAGCATTGACATAGACGACCGGCTCGACCTGGAGCGCGCGGAGGCGCTCCTGGCCAGGCCGGATGAATCGCCGACGCAGGAGGCGCTGTGAGTATGCAGGCGGTGATGATCGGCGACCGGCGCGTGGGGCACCCGGAGCCCGTGTTTGTCGTTGCCGAGGCGGGCGTGAACCACAACGGCGACATCGAGATGGCGCAGAAGATGATCGCCGCCGCCGCCGCTGCGCGCGCCGACGCCGTCAAGTTCCAGACCTGGCGCACCGAGGCCATCATCAGCCGCAGCGCACCGAAGGCCGAGTACCAGAAGAGCGACGCCGGCGACAACGAGACGATGTTCGAGATGGAGAAGGCGCTCGAGCTGCCACCGGAGGCGTTCGCGGCGCTGAAGCGGGATGCGGAGGCCGCCGGGCTCATCTTCCTCTCGTCGCCCTTCGATGAGCCGAGTGTGGACGTCCTCGCC
Organism: Armatimonadota bacterium; assembly: GCA_050114035.1. Lineage (GTDB taxonomy): Bacteria > Armatimonadota > Zipacnadia > JAUWAU01 > JAUWAU01 > JAUWAU01. The sequence continues at coordinate 6,753 of JASFTE010000093.1, forward strand.
CAGCTCGCAGTCGCCGCCTTCAAGGTGCCCTCCGGGGAGCTCACCAACCTCTCCCTCCTGCGACACATCGCCCGCACCGGCAGGCCCATGATCATCTCCACCGGCATGACGACGCTGGGCGAGGTCGAGAGCGCGGTGGAGGCCGTCACCAGCGAGGGCAACGAGCAGATCGTGCTGCTGCACTGCACCTCGTGCTACCCGACGGCGCTCCCCGACTGCAACCTCCGCGCCATGCCGACGCTGCGCACGGCATTCGGGCGGCCCGTGGGGTACTCCGACCACACGGAGGGCGTCACCGCCGCCGTCGCCGCCGTGGCTCTCGGCGCGTGCATGATCGAGAAGCACTTCACGCTCGACAGGGCGCTCCCGGGGCCGGACCACAAAGCGTCGTTGGAACCGGATGAGCTGGGGGATCTCGTGCGGAGCATCCGCGACTGCGAGACGGCGCTGGGCTCGGCGAGCAAGGAGCCCACGGCCGCGGAGGCGGACGTGAAGGCTGCGGCACGCAAGAGCATCGTCGCGGCCCGCCCAATCCCCGCCGGCACGCGCATCACCCGTGACATGCTCGCCGTCAAGCGACCGGGGACGGGGCTGACGCCGGATGCGCTGGAGCTAGTGGTCGGCCAGGTTGCGGCAGAGGACATCGCCGAGGACGCGCTGCTGGACTGGCCGATGCTGCGGGCGGGGGGCGGCACCGAAGGCGGCTCATGAGACACGTACTCTACCTCAGCGGAAGCCGCGCCGACTACGGCCTCATGAGGCCGGTGCTCGCCCGACTCGACTCGGACTCCGACTTCGGCCTGCGCCTCATCGTCACGGGCATGCACCTGTCGGAGCGGTTCGGCGCCACGGTGAGCGACATCGAGGCAGACGGATTCGAGATCGCGGCACGCCTGCCCATTCTCGACGACGCCGACACGACGGCGGCCATGGCGGGCGCCATCGGGCGGGCCGTGAGCGCGGTGTCCGAGCACCTGGAGGCGCAGCCGCCGGACATCGTCCTGCTGCAGGGCGATCGCGGGGAATCGCTGGCGGCGGCAATCGCCGCGAGCTGCCAGAACATCGTCGTCGCCCACTGTTCCGGCGGGGATCTGTCCGGGAGTATTGACGATTCACTCCGGCACGCCATTACGAAGCTGGCCCGCTACCACCTGGCGACGAACGCCGCAAGCGCACGGCGCATTCTGTCCATGGGCGAGGCGCCGGATCGGGTCTTCGTTGTCGGGGAGCCGGCGCTGGACACGATCCTGTCGGCTGATCTCCCGTCGGCCGAGACGCTCGCGAGCCGGCTCGGGATCTCCCCGGACGCCACGACCATCCTCGTGGCCCAGCACCCGGTGAGCACCGAGGCCGAGCAGGCCGGCGACCAGATGCGCGCGACGCTGGAGGCTCTGGCCGGGCTCGACCACCAGGTCGTCATCATCTCCCCCAACGCCGACGCCGGCGGGCGGGAGATGATCGCGGCCATCGAGGCCGCCGATCTGGGGGCGAATGCTCACACCTTCGCGAGCGTCCCGCACGAGGAGTACCTCGGGCTCATGCGAATGGCATCCCTGATGGTGGGCAACTCCAGCAGCGGGCTGATCGAGGCGCCCTCCTTCGGGCTGCCCGTCGTGAACGTCGGCACGCGGCAGCGCGACCGGCTGCGGGCAGCGAACGTGATGGACGTGGGCCACGACGCGGACGCCATCGCCGACGCCATCACGGGAGGGCTGACCGACGACGCCTGGCGCGCCGCGGCCCAAAGGGCGGCCAATCCCTACGGCGACGGCAGGGCCGCCGAGCGCATTGCGGCAATACTGAAGCAGGTCCCCCTGGGCCCTGAGGCGCTGGTGAAGCACTGGTACGATGGCTCAGAGCGGGGCGCGGGCGAGGGCGCGACCGCCCTGGAGCTGTGGCCTGTATGAGACCGGAGAATGCACCGCCTCACGACGACAGCAATGCACGACCTGATTGACGCGGTAGCGCAGAGCGTCTCCATTGACCACCTCACGGAGGAGTTGCTGGCCCTCTCTGCCATCCACCGGCCGCCGGCGACGCCGGACTTTCGCTCCGCCGCCGAGCATTGCATGGCGCGGCTCGAGGCACTGGGCGCTGCGCCGGAGCTGCTCAGCTACCCGGCGGACGGCCGGGCGCGGTACTGGACGCTCCGGATGCCCGAGGAGTGGCGGCTGCGGGTCGGCCGCCTGGAAGAGCTCCTGCCCAACGGCGGCCAGCGGACGCTGTGCGACGCGCGGGAGGCGCCGCTGTCCATCGCGGAGCGCAGCGCCGCGACGCTCCCGGGGGGCGTCACCACCGAGCTCATCGATTTCGATGCCCGCGGCGACGCACCGCTCATCGGCAGGCTGGTGCTCACCGCCGGCGACATGCAGCGCGCCCGGGAGAAGGCGGTGGAAGCCGAGGGCGCCATCGGGGTCGTCTCCTACGACGAGATGGCTGAGCCCGGCGCGCTGCACTACGCGCAGTGGTGGTGGGTGGGCGACGAGCGGCGGTGTCCGGGATTCGTCGTTTCGCCCGACGAGGGCCGGCGTTTGCGCGATGCGATCTCGGCCGGCCCGCTGACAGTGCACGCGGAGGTGGACGCGGAGTTCGGCAGCGGCTCGGTGGACGTGGTCACGGCGGCCCTGCCGGGCGCGACGCCCGAGCAGGTCGTGCTCGTCGCGCATCTCGATCATCCCTCCCCGGGCGCCAACGACAACGCGTCGGGCTGCGTGGTGGCGCTCGAGACCGTGCGCCTCGTCGCGGACCTCGTGCGGACCGGCGCCATCGCGCGTCCGCGCCGGGGGCTCCGCGTTCTGCTCACCCAGGAGATCATCGGCACCATTCCCGCGGCGGCCGACGGCGCATTGGATCAGGCCCGGGTGGGCCTCTGTCTGGACATGGTCGGCCGGCGGCGAGACGAGGAGCCGGGGCTCCGGATCGTGAAAAGCGCCGAAGCCGCGGGCCCGTTCGCGAATCAGCTCGCAGAGGAGATGGCCCGGTACCTGGCTGGACGTGGCGATGCTCCCATCGCCGTCGATCCCTTCTCCAGCGGAAGTGACCACTACGTGCTGTGCGATGCGACGGTGGGCATCCCGTGTCCCATGCTGACGCACTGGCCGGACGCCGCCTGGCACAGCTCCCGGGACGTTCCCGAGACGCTGTCCGAGGACTCGCTGCGCGCCGCCGCCGTCTTCACTGCCTGCTACGCCCTTGCCGCGGCCAACGCCGACCCGGCCGCCGTGGACGCACCATCGCCTCTGCCCGATTCCGTCGGTCAGGTCGGCGATGCGCGGCACGGCCCCGTCTACTCGCGCCGGTTCCGAGGGCCCGTCATGCTGCGCCACCTGCAGCCGGAGATGTCCGCGGCGGAGCGCGACCTGTTCGCCCGCATGGTGCGATACCCCTCGGGTCGGGCGGCGGGGCGACGCCGGGGCATCGACGAGCTCATAACCGTGCTCAACTGGACCGACGGAGCGAGGCTGGCAGAGCAGAGCATCGCCCTCGCGGAGGCGGAGCTGCAGCAGCGACCAGATACCGACGCCGTGCTTGGATTCCTTGATCTATTGGCCGCGCACGGCTACCTGGCGAAGACGCGCGCGGGCCGCCGAGACACCTGAGTCGGCCCGCGCGCAACGCACGCGATACCGCTGAACGAGAGGCACGCTTCATTGGCACACTCCTCTGCTCCCGAAGAGCCGGACGAGCGCGACCCGCGGTCCGGCGCCGAGCCTGCGGCGCCTGATGCGCAGGCCACATCCACCTCGGCCGGCATCGCCATTGTGTCGTCGGCCTCCTACGTTGCCCTCATCGCCTCCGTGATACGCGCCCTCGCCCTGGCCAACGTCCTCGGCCCCATCGACTGGGGGATACTCGCCGCCGTTCGGCTGCTCGTGGGCTACTGCGGGAACTCGCACCTCGGCATGATGCACGGCCTCAACAAGCTCATGCCGCTGGCGCTGGGCAAGGAGGAGTGCGAGCGGGCCGAGACGCTCCAGAACACCGCCTTCGCCGCCACCACCGGCCTCGCCGTCGTTGCCGGGCTCACCGTGTCCGCGGTCGCCTTCTTCGATCTG
>JASFTE010000094.1:0-10766 GCA_050114035.1 Armatimonadota bacterium
CGTCTTCCCAGTCATCCTCCTCATCGTCCCATTCGTCTTCGTCGTCTTCCCAGTCATCCTCCTCATCGTCCCAGTCGTCCTCGTCATCTTCCCAGTCATCCTCCTCATCGTCCCAGTCGTCCTCCTCGTCGTCCGGATCATCCTCCTCGTCGTCTTCCCACTCGTCCTCCTCCTCGTCTTCCCACTCGTCCTCCTCCTCGTCTTCCCACTCGTCCTCCTCATCCTCTTCCCATTCGTCCTCCTCATCCTCTTCCCATTCGTCCTCCTCATCGTCTTCCCATTCGTCCCACTCATCCTCGTCGTCGTCCTGAGCCGGGAGTGGTCCGGGCGCTGGGAGCAGATCGGCGGCGATGTCGGCGCCGCCGGTGGAGGGCCCGACGACGAGAAGGCCGGTGCTGTGGGCGTCGGGGCCGACGGGGCCACCGGCGCACTGCAGCGGACGCTGGGAAGCGCCTGCGCCGCAAGTCATCACGGCCACCAACACAACGGACGCGGCAGCGCTAGCTATGACCACCCAGATGTTATGTCGGCGACGCATGGTGATTCCCCCTTGGGCACAAACAGTCAGCCTAGACTACCTCCGCCATGTAAACAGGATGCAACCATTCCCGCAACGCATCGTAACGGGCGCTGTAACACCGCTCACCTCCTCAGCGCCGTCGTTTGAGGCGCCGCGCAGCATCCTGGAGCACGTCGCGGATCAACTGCTCGCCCGTCCCATCCTCCGGAGCCCCGAGCGCGCCCGCCAGCAGGCGGTCCTGCTGCACGATGATGCTCCGCCCGTAGAACGGCTCCCTGCCCACGAAGGCACTGTCGCCCACTCCGACGGCCTCGGGCCAGACCTCCCCGAACTCGCTGAAGAAGTCGCGCAGGCGCTGGTGCGCGTCGCGGGCCGCGCTCGCGTCGTCGGCGATGGCAAAGAAGAGCCGCACGCGCTCCTCGCCGAGGCGATAGTCCGCCGTGAAGCCGCTGGGCATGAAGGCGTGCCCGAGCATATTGTGCGCCAGATACTTCTCGCTGCGCCGGACTAGGCCCTCCGGCGGAAATGCCTTCAACAGCCTGGGGAACGCGCCGCGCCCGGGGAGGCGCCGGGCCAGGCCGCGGGCGAGGCGGAGCAGGATGGCCTGGGCCTCCGGCGTGCCCGTTCGGGCGGCGAGCTTGACGTAGTGCCGGTCCTTCCAGAAGATGCACATGTTCCCAACGATGTAGCCCTCGGCGCCGAGCTTCATGAACTTGAGCCCCGGGGAGCGCTCGGAGCTGTAGATGCCGAAGCCGTCGGCCTGCGTCGGCATCTGGTACAGGTCGATGACAACGCGGTCCCGGGGCCCATCCCCGTAACCGTACGTGGCCGTCGCCAGCCGCTGGAAGTCGTAGGCGATGAAGCCCTCGGCGGCGCCGTTGATGTACTTGTAGAGGTTGCCCGGATGGTAGAAGGTGGGGCCCTCGACTCTGGCAACGCCCGCCGGGGCGCCGGCCGTGGGAAGGTACGCTGCGAGGGCCGCGTCGGCCGATGGAGGGTCGGCGCCGATGAGGGTCATTGCGATGAGCACGTGCAGTCCCATTGCGTGTGTCCCTGGTTCGCGACGTCCCGGACGTATCCCTACGCCCTCCCTTGTGAGGACACCTGCAAGGACAGGAGTGTTCCCTGAGGGAATAGTGTGTCGGCGGGCTCCGGCCCGGCGGCACAGTCCGGACCGCATCTCCGCATTGGCGCCAGAGGTGCACGGCATGCAAGAGCTCGGAGTCGGCATAGCGGGCTTTGGCTTCATCGGCAAGGTCCACGCGCACGCATACAACAGCATGGGCCTGTTCTACGATCCGCCGCCGCCGCGCACAAGGCTGGTCGGTGTGTGCACGTCGCGGCCGGAGACGGCGGCGAAGGCGGCCGAGCAAGGCGGCTTCGCGGTGGCGACCACGGACTACCGGGAGCTCATCGCGCGGGACGACATCCACATCATCAACGTCTGCACGCCCAATGATGTGCACCGGCCCATCGTGCTCGACGCCCTTGCCGCCGGCAAGCACGTGTACTGCGACAAGCCGCTGTGCCTGGACCTGGCGGAGGCGCGGGAGATCGCCGCCGTCGCGCGCTCGGCCGCCCCGAGGCACCAGATGACGTTCCACGTGCGGTTCGTGCCGGCCATCATGCGAGCGAAGCAGCTCATCGAGGCCGGCTTCCTCGGGCAGCTGCACCACTTCCATGCGGCCTATCTGCACGCGGGCTACGCTGACCCGGAGCGCCCCATGAGCTGGCGTATCGACAAGGCTCGCGGGGGCGCCGGGGCGCTCGCGGACCTGGGCTCGCACATCATCGACCTGATGCGTCATCTGCTCGGCGACTTCGCGGCGGTCAACGCCACCGCGGAGACCTTCATCCGCGAGCGGCCGGTGGCCGCGGGAGCCACCGAGCGTGTGCCCGTGGAGGTGGACGACTATGTCTGCATGCGGGCCCGCATGGAGGGCGGAGGGCTGGGGGGCGTTGAGGCGTCTCGGTTCGCCACCGGCACCGATGACGAGCTGAAGTTCGCCATCTACGGGCGCCGCGGGGCACTCAAGTTCGACCTCATGCAGCCGAACTATCTCTGGGCCTTCGACGAGGGCGAGCCCGGGGGAGACTTCGGCGGCGAGCGGGGCTTCAAGCGCATCGCGTGCGGCCAGCAGTATCCGGGGCCCGCCGCACTGCCCTCGCCGAAGCTACCCATCGGGTGGATACGGTTCCACATTGCGTGCCTGCACAGCTTCCTGGCGCACATCGCCGACGACACGCCGTGTGATCCCGATCTGCTCCAGGGCGCCGCGACGCAGGCCATCATGCACGCGGCCATCGAATCGTCTGATAGCGGCTCTTGGGTGGACGTGCCCACCATATGAGCTCCGGACCGAAGCCATGTCCCCGCGCAGCGACAAGTCGCAGATAGCCGAGGCCGTGGAGCAGGCGCTCCGCCGGGATCCCTGTGTTGCGGAGGTCGCGGATCTCGCCGAGGAGGCCGGGCTCCACGTGTTCGTCGTGGGCGGCTTCATCCGCGATGTGATTCTGGGGAGGCCCTCGCCGGACGTGGACTTCGTGGTACCGGGAGCGGCGGACTTCGCCCGGGACTTCTCCGGCCGCGTGCGGGGGACGTACGTGCTCCTGCACGAGGATCACGAGACGGCGCGCGTCGCTGTCCGGAAACGCATGTACGACTTCGCCGACGTGCGGGGGGAGTCCATTGCAGAGGATCTCGCACGGCGCGACTTCGCCCTCAATGCCATAGCGTACGATCTGGACGCGACGGCACTGGTTGATCCCTTGGGCGGCATGGAGGACATCGACTCCGGGATCGTGCGTGTCGCGTCGGATCGCGCCCTGCAGGACGACCCGGTGCGCATCGTGCGTGCATTCCGCTTCGCGGCGGAGCTTGGCTTCGAGATCCAGGAGGGCACGGCGGCGTTGATCGCCGATGCGGCGGCCCGGCTCGCGGACGCCGCCGGCGAGCGCGTGCGGGCCGAGCTGCTCAGTATGCTCACAGTGCCGCGGGCGGCCCCCTTCGTGCGCCAGATGGACGAGCTGGGCGTGCTGGCCGCGCTGCTGCCCCAGCTGGCCGAGACGAAGGGCGTCACGCAGGACGACCGGCACCATCTGGACGTATGGGAACACACGCTGGCGACCTTCGAGCAGGTCGAGGAGATCCTGTGCCACGTGGAGCACTACTTCCCCGCGCACACGCGGGAGATGCAGAGGTACCTGGCGCGCGGGGAGACGGTGGGGGTGCTGAAGCTCGCGGCGCTGCTGCACGACGTGGCGAAGCCGGCAGTGATGCAGGTGGATGATGAGGGGCGGCCCGCCTTCGCCGGGCATTCGGCCGAGGGCGCGAGGATGGCCGGGCGTGCGGCGGATCGGCTGCGTCTCAGCCGGCGGGATCGGCAGGCGCTGGTCGGCCTCGTGCGGCACCATCGGCGGCCGATGGAGCTCATCGAGGTGGCCGCGCGCGGGAAGCTGCGGCCGCGCACCATGGCGCGGTACTTCCGCACCACGGGCCATCACAGCGTCGGGCTCCTGCTGCTGGCCCTGGCGCACGGCCGCGCCATGCTCGGGCCGGCACAGGCCCCCGACTGGCAGGCGGCCGTCACGGAGCTGGTGTCACGGCTGTTGGACTTCTACTTCGATGAGTACGTCCCCAAGGAGAAGCTGCCGCGCCTGCTCACGGGTCGCGACCTGCTGGACGAGTTCAGCCTCAGCCCCGGGCCGGAGCTCGGCGAGATGTTGGAGGCGCTGCAGGATGCGCAGATGGCGGATCAGGTGCGGACGAAGCAGGAGGCGCTCGAGTTCGTCCGGGAGCGGCTGCGTGAGCAGCGCAAGAGCAAAGGCGGCGCGTCGTAGCGGAGGTGCGTATGGGCGGAGACCAGGACATGCGATCGCCGGGGCTGACGCGCCGGGATCTGCTCCGGGGCGCGTCACTCGTTGCCGGGGCGGCGCTGGGGAAGGTCGCGATGGCCGGTCAGACGCCTCCCGGGAGCGAAATGAGCATGGAATCGTGGCTCGTGATGCCGGACGAGACGGAGCCGAAGATCCTCGAGTGGCAGGAGCGCCACCCCGAGCTGGTGCACGTAGACCATGTGGAGCAGTACTGCGGCCGGAAGACGTACGCGGTGACCGTGTCGGACGAATCGGCGCCGGACGCGGAGAAGAGGAAGCATATCTTCTCCCAGCCGCACGCCCACGAGCCGGCCCCCACGGCCGCGTGCATGAACTTCATCAACCAGCTCCTGGAGCGGCGGGATCTGGACGGCAACGCGACGCAGCTGGACGTGGACGCGCTGCTGACGAGGGCGGTGCTGAGCTTCATCCCCGACGGGAATCCCGACGGGCGCGCCCGGTCGCCGGAACGGTACTGGGACGGGACGAAGTGGAGCAACGAGGAGTTCTGGAAGTGGATGCGCGGCATCGACGCCGAGACCGGCGAGCGCTTCAAGCGGGTGGACAAGTGGAGCACGCGGGAGGATCAGCCGACGCGCATCGGGATCGTCTACGAGCAGATCAACGAGCACGAGTACGTCGAGCCAAACCGATCGTGGGAGTCCTCCTTCTTCCGGCTGATCCACACGCTGCTCGAACGGCATGACTACGACCAGTTGCTCGACCTGCACCAGACGGAGTTCCCCAACTCCCCGAACAACTGCATGATCATCCTGCCGGTACTGCAGGACGAGCTGCCGCGGCCCATCCGTGCAACCAACGCGGCGTGGGCGCAGGAGATCGTGGACGCATGGACCGCCGCCGGCGGGCGTCCGCGTCCGGAGCCGCGGCCGCTCAGCTACACGGGGCAGCAGCGCGAGTACTTCGTGCAGCGCTGGGGGCACATCTACCGGCGGATGGCGAAGCTCACGTCCGAGGTGCAGAACAACAACGAGGCCACGCCGCCGGCCGAGCAGCGCCGGCTGACGGAGATGGCGATCCGCGTGAGCGCCGAGCGGCTGCTGCGCTGAGTGGCGTCCGCGACGAACAGGGGAGAAGCCGCAGGGGCGACCCGTCGGGTCGCCCCTGCGGCTTGCTGCGGACGTTCCTGCGTGAGCGTCCGGACCGGAACAGCGCGGACTATTCTTCTTCCTTCCAGTGAATGCACTCGGCCGGGCAGTCCTCGATGGCTTCCTGGATGGTGTCCTCCGGGTCGCCCTTGGGGTCCTTCACCACGGCGATGTCCTCCTCGTCCAGGTCGAACGTGTTCGGTGCGATCTCCACACATTGTCCGCAAGCGGTGCACTCGTCGCGATCAACCCACGGCACTTTCATGGTCTACGCTTCCTCCTTGGCAATGGGTCTGGAGTTGTCTGTCGGCGTACAGCCCGTGTTTCCGGCTCCGGGCCGGATGTTCCTCTTGCCATCGTGCGAGGGGGACAACCAATCTGTGGAGAACGTCGCCGGCCGCGCGGTGGTTCCCGGGCCGGGCGTTGCCTGTCTCACATGCGGGCTGCCGCGGCGCGAAGGAGGGAATCGCGCGTCCTCGGGCCAACATTCGGCCAAGGTCCTGGACGCGCACCCGCGCACATTGATGCCGGAACGAGGTGGACCTGTCGGTGCCGCTTCTCACCGACGAGCAGATCCGGCAGATCAACGAGGCCAGCCTGGACGTGCTGGCGACCGTCGGCGTGCGCCTGCACCACGAGCAGGTGGTGAACCGGCTCGGGGACGCCGGCGCCGACGCCGACGCCGCGACGGGCACCGTGAAGCTGCCCCCGGCGATGGTGGCCGAGTACCTGCAGCAGTGCCCGGGGCAGCTCCGTCTATGCGACCCGCGGGGCGGCGAGGCCGTGCTCACGGCGCGCGGGCCGAGCGTGTTCTGGACGGGCAACGCGATGCACTTCGTCCGCGGCCGGGAGCGGCGCGAGCTCGTCTCGGACGACTTCGTCAACATCTGCCGCGTCGTCAACATGCTGGACAACGTCCATGCCGTCGTCGGCCCCAGCATGGCCGATCTGCCGCCGCCGACGCGGGACTTCATGGGCTTCCGGCTCATGGCGGAACACACGTCGGGGAAGCACCTGCGTCCGTGCGTCTATACGCCCATGGGCATCCAGGCCATCATCGAGATGGCGGAGGTCCTGCTGGGCGGCACGCCGCTGCGGGAGCGGCCCATATTCAGCCTCGGGTACACTGCCGTCAGCCCGCTGGCGTGGTCGGAGACGGCGCTCGAGCTGTTCGTGGTCACCTCCGGGCACCGCATCCCGATGATGGTGAACTCGGAGCCGACGGCGGGCGCGACGGCGCCCATCACGCAGGCCGGCGCCCTCGTGACGGCCAACGCGGAGGCGCTGAGCGGCGTGGTCATCGCCCAGGTGCTGGAGCCCGGCCGGCCGTGCGTGTTCAATCTCGGCTTCATGCACCCGTTCGACATGAAGTACTGCGTCGCGCTCACCGGCTCGCCGGAGAACGCCCTGATGCACGCGGCCGGGGCCGAGATCGCGGCGTTCCACGGACTCCCCAGCGCCTCGTGGATGAGCACGGAAGCCAAGATGGCGGACTCCCAGGCCGCGCACGAGAAGACGCTGACCGGGCTGATGGATGCGCTCCACGGCGCCACGATCATCTGGGGAGTGGGGAACCTCGAGGGCACGCTGTCCATGTGCCTCGAGGAGGCGGTGATCGACAACGAGATCGCGGGCCTCATACGTCGCGCGGTGCGCGGGTTCGAGGTCGATGCGGACACGATGGCCGCGGAGGCCATCAAGCAGACCGGGTTCGAGTCGGGCTTCCTGGAGCACGATCATACGCTGGAGCACTATCGGGCGGCGCTCCACTTCCCGGAGCTGCTCAGCCGCCGGGCGCACGAGGTGTGGAGCGCTCGGGGAGCGCGGAGCCTCGAGGAGGCCGCGGCGGAGCGCGTCCGGGAGATCCTGGCCGCGCCGCCGCCGGAGCCGCATCTCAGCGACGAGCAGGTCCGGAGCCTGGACGCTCTGGCCGACCAGTGGCGCGGGCGGATCGTCGGCTGAGCGACATGGCGTCGCGCCCGAGCGCGAATGGCCAAGGGGGCACTACCGTGATACTCGACGACTTCCGCCTCGACGGCAAGGTGGCGATCGTGACGGGTGCGAGTCGCGGACTGGGCCGCGCCATGGCCCTGGGGCTCGCCGAAGCGGGCGCGGACGTGGCCGTGGTGGCCACGAACGAGGAGCTCCTGGAATCGGCGGCGCACGAGATCAGGGGGCTGGGCCGTCGGTCGCTCGTCGTGCCCACGGACCTCACGAATCTCGATGAGATCAACGCCATGGTGCAGAAGGTGAAGGACGAGCTCGGCCGCATCGACATCCTCGTCAACAACGCCGGCACCATCAACCGGGCGCCCGCGGTCGAGTATACGCCGGAGATGTGGGACGAGGTCATGGCGATCAACATCCGGGGGGCGTTCTTCTGCGCGCAGGCCGCGGCGAAGATCATGATCGAGCAGGGCGGGGGCAAGATCATCAACACCGCCTCGCTGCTCAGCGCCATCGGGGTGCCGCTCATCCCGGGCTACACGGCCAGCAAGGGCGGCATCGGGCAGCTCACCAAGTCTCTGGCGGTGGAGTGGGCGCAGCACAACATCAACGTCAACGCCATCGCGCCGGGGTACTTCAGGACCGACGTAACGGAGGCCCTGCAGAAGGACCCGGAGCGCTCCGCGCGCATCATGGCGCGGGTGGCCATCAAGCGCTGGGGCGACCCGAACGAGCTCAAGGGCGCCGCCGTGTTTCTGGCGTCGAAGGCATCGGACTACGTCACGGGTCATCTGCTCTTCGTGGACGGCGGGTGGATGGCCGGATAGCGCGTGACGTCCAATGCCACAGCGATGCGGGAGGGACATCGAGCCATGCGAGGCGCAACACGAGCCGGGATCATCGTGGTCCTGTGGGCCATGCCGTGTCTGTCCCACGCCCAGGACTGGTACAGCAATGGCTGGCTGTACAGCTCCCGGATTGCGGTGACGGTCCGCAACACGACGCTGCAGGAGCGTGCCCACGAGTCGGTTGTGCTCTCGGTTGCCGACCTGGAGCGCCACGCCACCGACTTCAACGTGCGGTGCTTCGTGCTCGTTGACCCGGCGGCGGAGCCCGATCACGAGAAGGAGATCGGCGGCAACGACATTCCGTCCCAGGCCGATGATATGGACGGCGACGGACAACCTGACGAGATCGCCTTCCAGGTGGACCTGGGCCCGAGGAGGAGCAAGCGCGTCCTGCTGTACTACCAGCCCGGGGAGGCGGCGCGGCCGATGGACTATGTGCCACAGACACACGCGCATCTCTCCCAGCGATACGAGGGGCCCGGGTGGGAGTCGAACATCATCGCGTATCGTCTGTACCTGGACGCGCGGAACGCCACGGACGTCTTCGCCAAGACCGAGCCGACGCTGTCGCTGGACACATTCGCCACGCCGGGGCACGACTACCACGAGCCCAGCGAGGCCGGCGTGGACGTACTGCACGTGGGCGATGCGCTCGGCGTGGGTGGCTTCGCCTTGCTGCGGGACGGGAGGGTGATGCGGCCGGAGGTGTGTGTGCGTGCCGCACGAGTGGTGGCGCGTGGGCCCGTGCGGGCCGTCGTGGAGGTGACATACGGGCGCTGGCCGGCGGGGCACGCGGGCCGCGAGGCGGATGTGACATCGCGGTTCACCATCTGGGCGAATCATCGCTGGACCGAGCACCGGCTGGTTGTCGAGGGCTTGAAAGACTTCCGTCCCACAACCGGCATTGTGAAGATCGATGGGACCGGTCAGCCCGTGCGCGCCGTGCGGGGCAAGGGCTACCTGGGGACCTGGGGCCCGCAGTCGGACCACGGCGACGATCTGGGCCTCGGGATCGTGTACCGAACCTCCGATCTGGCGATGTCCGCCGAGGACGAGTCGAACCACCTGCTGGTCTTCAAGGGAATCGGGACGCGCCCGGTGGTCTGGTGGTTCCTGGCCGCGTGGGAGAAGGAGCCTGACGCCGTCACGACGCTGCCGGCTTTCGCCTCGATGTTGCAGCGCCTCGAGGCGCGGCTCACGGCGCCGGCGCAGACTACGATCGGGCCGCGGGAGCAGCCGCGTGCCACCTGAAATCGAGAGGGGACACGACACAATGCCAAAAGTGCTCATCGTCTACTACAGCGGAACGGGCAACACCGAGACGATGGCCGCCCACGTGGCCGAGGGGGCCAGAATCGACGGGGTCGATGTCGAGCTGAAGAAAGTGGGGGACATGAAGGCCGACGAGCTGCTCCATGCCGACGGCATCATCGTCGGATCGCCGGTGTACTATGGTCTGATGTCGGCGCAGATAAAGCAGCTCTTCGACGAGAGCGTGAAGTTCCACGGGCGGCTGACCGGGAAGGTGGGCGGCGGTTTCGCCTCCTCGGCCAACATCGGGGGCGGCAATGAGGTGACCATCCTCAGCATACTGCAGATGATGCTGATCCACGGGATGATCGTGCAGGGGACGGCCGATGGCGATCACTACGGCCCGGTGGCCATCGGCCCGCCCGACGAGCGCTCCACGCCGCAGTGTATCGCCCTGGGCCGGCGGGTGGCGGAGCTGGTCAGCAAGCTTGCCACGTAGAGCCTCTGCAGGCCCAGCCTCTACTCCGATGAACCGCCCTCCGTGGCGCCGCTCGCCGAACGCTTGGGGGCGCCCGCGTCGAGCGACTCGTAGTAACGCCGGACGTCGCGCTCGTACTTGCGCGGGTACTTCTCCTTGGTCAGGGCCTCCTCGGCCTCTCCTTTGAATGCGGGCAGGACGTCGTACATGTCGGCCATGGCGGGGACTTTGGCCGGCGCGCCGGCCTCGGGGCGCACGAACGTCTCGCCTGGGCCCTCGTCCGATGGTGAGAGGGTGTCGTCGGTGCTGGTGGGCTCGGTGCTGGGCTCGAACGGCTCGGGCGTGATCGGCCCGCCGGGGCCATAGCCGCCACTGCCGGGCGGTCCGGGGCCTTGGCCGCCGCCGCCAGAGCCGCCGCCCTGTCCGCCCTGTCCACTTCCTGCACTTCCGGTGCCTGCGCCCTGTTGACCCGCCCCCTGGGCGAGTCCGGTACCGCCGCAGCCCTGTCACCCGCCGCCGGCGCACTCTTCGCACTGCTGATCGGCTTTGGCGATCATCTCCTGCGCCTGCTTCATGGCGTCCTGCATCTGCTGCAGCGCCTCTGCGTCGGCCTGATACTTGGCCAGCTCCTGGGCCGCCTTGCTGGAGTCGGCGAGCTTCCGGGCGGCCGACTTCAGGTCCGCGGCGCTCATCTTCTTGCCGGCCTCGAGCAGCGCCTTGGAGACACCCAACATGGG
>JASFTE010000095.1:0-10759 GCA_050114035.1 Armatimonadota bacterium
GGCGTCCGGGAGGGCGACATGGTCGGCTTCTCCAGCGGACCCGATACGGGGATGACGGCGGTGGTCGCCGCTCCGGGTGGGCAGGGCCTGTGCCGCTCGGCCGCGGACATCCAGGCCGATACGCTGCATACATCCTGGAGCCGGCTCGGGGTCCGTCTCGCCATCGAGGCCGCCGTGCAGTGAGCCCACGGTACCACACCGCGGGCCGGTCTACTCCGCGCCGTACACCCGGATCTCGCACACGCGCGGTGGCTCGCCGCCGTCCGGCGCCCGCAAGATGGTCAGCCGCAGGCGATCAGCCTCCACGGCGTCGAACCGGTGCACCCGGCGACGCAGCGAGTTGTCCTCCACGGCGAGCACCGTCCTCCAGCCGTCGCCGTCCGGCACGTCCAGACTGTAGTCGGCCGCCGCCATGGACGGCGTCTGGAAGCTGATGTGCACCGCGCTGAAGCGCGCGCGCTCTGCGAGCCGCAGCTCGATCCATTGGGGGAGCGCCTGCTCCGGGTCGGGCCCCCAGGAGTTGGGCGTGCCGTGCACCGCCCGGTTCCACCCGTTGACGGCGTTCTCCGGCGCCAGGGCGATCTTCCCCGGCAGGCGCCAGCCCTCCGGCGGGGCCGGCTCGCCGCCGGGGCTGAG
This sequence comes from Armatimonadota bacterium, assembly GCA_050114035.1. Classification (GTDB taxonomy): domain Bacteria; phylum Armatimonadota; class Zipacnadia; order JAUWAU01; family JAUWAU01; genus JAUWAU01. The sequence continues at coordinate 637 of JASFTE010000095.1, forward strand.
GCGGTGCTTGTAGCAGTGGGTCATGGGGTGCCAATCCGGCCCGCCGTATGCCCGCCACGTGCCCTCGGGGAAGTACGGGTACAGATCCCACTGCAGCCCATCCGCCGCCGGCAGCCAGGCGAAGTAGACCTGCCCGGATTCGAGCGTGGCGCTGAGCGGGAACGTGACCCACCCCTCGCTCTTCCCCGGCACCTCGGCCGTCGCCGTGGCCAACTCCTCCCCGGAGGCGAAGTCCCCCAGGGCCCTGGCCCGGCACAGCGTGACTTCCATCGGTGTCGGCCCCTCGCGCCCGGAGCGCAGGAACAGCTCGATGCTGTCGAGCCGATCCTGCGGCGCCGTGAACATCACGGCGCGCGAGGTGGTCAGGTCGTGGACGGTCCCGCGGTTGGGCAGCTTCCGCTCGGCCGCCGGGTCGTCGATCTCCGCGCTGCTGGACGCGGTCACCGTGGCCTTGAGCGCCAGGTCCCTGGGGTCGGCGTTCTTCACGCCCATGAGGTAGCAGCCATCACGCACCAGCGTCTGCTGCAGCTCGGCCAGGTGCTCCTGGTAGACGCCGCGGGGCGTGGTGTCGTGCTGCCGGGCGATGGCAGCGGCGGTGCCCACGGCCTCTCCCATGAGGCAGCAGGTCCGCATCACCCGCACCCCGCCGAGGGCCACGTGCGTCACGGATATGTCCCGCCCGGCCATGAACAGGTTCGCGATGTTCCTGGAGTACAGGCTGCGGTACGGGATGCTCACCTTCTGCCGGTAGGCGTGGTAGTACATCCGCCCGCTCTTCCAGAATCCCCGGGGGTGGTGGATGTCAATGGTCCACCCACCATAGGCGACGCTGTCGGGATGCACTGTCTTATCAATGTAGTCGCGCTGCGTCATGATGTAGTCGCCCATGAGCCGCCGCGACTCGCGCTTGCCCATGATGTGGTTGATCCACGTAACCTCGCGATTGACGTTCTGCTCACTGAACCTGGAGCAGTGGTTCTTGACGTGCCCCCAGAGCCCCATATGCACGCGGAAGAGCTCGTCACGTATGTGCTCGGCGTCGTAGAGGATGTCCCGCATCCCGCCGACTTCCACCCACCACGTGTGGAACAGCGCTCCGTTGGGGTCGCTCGGGTGCCGCCCGAGGCCCCTGGTGAAGTCGGTGAAGTTCTCCGGGGGCGCCTCGCCCGAGATGTGTCCCCAGCCCACCGATGCCGTCTCGAAGTCGTCGCACGACTCCCACTGGTACGCCCAGGGAGGCGTCTCGAAGGGCGTCGGCTCGGGGCGCGTCACGACCCGCCCGTTGTGCAGCCCGTTGCCCATCGTGCGGGTGTCGGCCGTCTCCGGCGCCAGGGGCTCGTTGAACTCGCTCCGCGCCTCACGACCGAGACGGTAGTCGGCCCCGGCCCAGAAGCCGATCCACCCATCGCCGGTGCAGTCGGCAAACAGCCGCCCGCGGAACTCGTACCGCCTGCCCGTGTGCACGTTCGCCGCCAGGACGGAGGCGATGGTACTCTCGTCGCTCATCCGCACGTCAGTGGCCCGGGTGTTCAGGTACAACTCGACGCCCCCCTGGCCGCGCACGACCTCCTCAATGAGGTCCGATCGCCCCCGCCCTCGTCCCGGTCCGGGGTCGAGCTCCTCCGCGATGCCCGTCTCGCGCGGGTCGAGGGGCTCCCGCGACTGGTCGCCGCCGACGGGCACCTGGATCTCGACCGATGTATTGCCCCCGAGCACGGGCCGATCCTGAATCAGCGCCACGCTGCATCCGTGCCGCGCCGCCGCGATGGCGGCAGCGCATCCGGCGAGCCCGCCACCGGTCACCACCAGGTCGTACGGCCGCGGCTGCTCCACGTCCGCGCTGAGTCCGCCGAGCTCCCGCCGCTGCTCCGCGAGCGTCTCCGGGTCATCGCTCGGCTTCGCACCCGTCGTCAGCACGACCGCGTCGCAGCGGGCCCACCAGCCGCTCAGATCGCGCAACCGCACCTCCACCTCTCCGGCCTGCAGCTCGAACGCGCCGCCACCGACCCACTGCCACGCATCCGTCTCGGCGATCCCGAAGGTGATCTCCGACGCCTCGCCGCCAACGAGGACCTGGAACTGGCCCGGGGAGTGCTCCGGCAGCCAGTCCTTGCACCGCACCCAGAGCCGATACGTGCCGGCCTCGGGGACGCGCACGCCCGTGACTGCGTCCTGCACCGGATGCCCGACGCCGTTGGCCAGCAGATACGGCGATCCCATGATGTCCACGAACTGCGGGTCGTTCACCCAGCCGCCGGTATCGGCGAACTGCTCCGCCTCCAGCCACAGCACTCCCGGCGCTCCCCGGGCCGTGCTGGCGGCGAGGCAGCACAGCGCGGCAATGAGCAGACATGTGAGCTTCATGTGGCCCTCCTTGCACGGACGGCTAGTCCAGCCTGTCCGGGGGCGTTTGGCCCTCGGACAGGGGGCTGCTGTACGCGAACCGGGCGGTGCGCTCGGCGAGCTCCCTCTTTGCGGCCTTGACCGGCTCCGGCCTGCTGAGGAGCTCGAGCGCGGTGGCGCACAGGACCTTCGCCGCAACGAGCATCCCCTTGTGGCCGATGCTCATTCCCGATGTGGCCGTGCAGGGCCAACTGTGCCCCGGCGTCCGCAGCACGCGGGACGCTGTTGACAGACCGCCCGTCGGCACCACCCAGCTCACATCGCCCACGTCGGTGGAGCCGGCGTGCCTGCCGTACTCGATGGGCGAGATGTCGGTCGCCACGGGTGCAGCGTCGTCCTGCTCATTGTCTCCGACCTCGCCACCGCGGTCCTCCGCGACCGCCTCCTGTAGCTTCCGCCCGAAGGCCAGCTCCCGCTCCGTGAACGCCGGCGGCCCGACGCGCCGCAGTTGCCGGTCTATCAGCTTCGCCAGCGCCTCGCTCGGCAGCACGTCGTAGGATCCGTTGATCCCATCAACCTCGTAGTCGGTCCCCGTCATGAGCGCCGCGCCGCGGGCGATGTCGAGCACGCGCTCGAGGATCTCGTCCACCTGCGCCATGTCCGGGGCGCGCACGTAGTACCAGCTCTCGGCCAAGTCCGGCACGATGTTGGGCCGCTCGCCGCCGTCGGTGATGATGTAGTGGAGGCGCGACGTCTCCGGCGTGTGCTCGCGCAGATAGTTGACGCCGATGTTCATGAGCTCGACGGCATCCAGCGCGCTGCGCCCCTGCTCGGGGCCACCGGCGGCGTGCGCCGAGAGGCCGCGGAACCGGAACTTGCCGCGCTTCACGGCGAGCGTGCTGTAGCACATGGCGCGGGTGCGTGATCCCGGGTGCCAGTGCAGGGCGACGTCCACATCGCTGAAGCAGCCGTCCCGCACCAGGTAGGCCTTCCCCGAACCGCCCTCCTCAGCCGGACAGCCGTAGAGCCTGACCGTTCCCCGGGCGCCCGTTCGCGCCAGCGCCTTGCTGACCGCCATGACCGCCCCGGTGCTGCCCGCGCCCAGCAGATTGTGCCCGCAGCCGTGCCCGCAGGCGCCCTCGAAGAGCGGCTCCCTGTGCGGGACGGGCTTCTGCGACAGCCCGGGCAGGGCGTCGTACTCGGCGAGTATGCCAACCACGGGCTTCCCCGATCCGTACGAGGCGACAAAGGCGCTCGGCATGCCGGCCACGGCCCGCTCGACGTTGAAGCCCTGGGCCTCCACGGCATCGGCCAGCAGACCCGCCGACTCATGCTCCTGGAAGGCCGGCTCGGTGAGCCGCCATATCTCGTCGCTTATCGCGCACAGCGCCTCCGCGTTCTCATCGACCCACGTGAGCGCCGCCTTCCGTGCTCCCGTGGCTCTGCGTCGTCGTGCTTTGGGCATGGTTCGCTCCGTCGGATGGCTGTCGCGGCGCGGTATACTGCCACGCACCGGCGCGGTGCACCTTCTCCCACGATCGTGCTTTACATTTCCGGCGCGCGCACATATCATAGCCTCAGTGGTAGGCCGGCAGTCCCGTACGGGGCCCTGCTTCAGACGGGGGCCTGCCCCGCACACGGAGGTACGTGCATTGCCCGAGTACAAGATCGCCGTCATCCCCGGCGATGGCATCGGGAAGGAGGTCATGCCGGAGGGCGTGAAGGCGCTCGAGGCCGCCGCCGAGAGGGCCGACGTGCAGCTTCGCCTGGAGCACTTCCCCTGGAGCTGCGACTACTACGTGGAGCACGGGCGGATGATGCCGGAGGACGCCATCACGCGACTCCGCGCGTTCGATGCCATCTACCTGGGCGCCATCGGCGATCCCGACCGGGTGCCCGACGACATCTCTCTGCGCGAGAGCATCCTGGCGCTGCGCTTCGGGCTGGACCAGTTCGCCAACGTCCGGCCCACGCGCGCCCTGCCCGGCGCGCCCTGCCCGCTGGCGAACGTGGCCCCCGAGGCGATCGACTTCGTCGTGGTGCGCGAGGCGACGGAGGGCTTCTACCTCGGGGAGGGCGGCCACTACGGGCCGGGATCAGACGACTACGACAGTCGCGTGGGGCTGCGGGACGCCTTCGTCGTGTCCGACAAGATCGCCCTGCAGACTGGCGTATTCTCGACGGCCGGGTGCTGGCGCGTCATGGAGTACGCCTTCGGGCTGGCGGAGAGCCGCAACGCGAAGCGCCGGGTGACGAGCTGCACCAAGACGAACGCCCTCAGCCATGCCATGGGGCTGTGGGACGAGGTGTTCGCCGACGTGGCCGCGGAGCACCCCGACATCGCGAGCGACAGTTGCTACGTGGACGCGCTCTCAATGAACCTGGTGCTGAAGCCGCAGACGTACGATGTCATCGTCGCGCCGAACCTCTTCGGCGACATCATCACCGACCTCGCCTCGTCGCTGGTTGGGGGTCTGGGCTTCGCCCCGGGCGGGAACATCAACCCGGAGGGGGTCTCGATGTTCGAGCCGCCGCACGGCTCGGCGCCCGACATCGCCGGGCAGCAGAAGGCCAATCCCATTGCCACGATCCTCACCGGAGCTACCATGATGCAGCACTTGGGCGAGGGGCCAATGGCCGAGGACATCTGGCGCGGCGTCGGCGAGGTGGTGGCCGCGGGCGAGGTGCGCACGCCGGATATGGGCGGCACGGCGCGCACCGATGACGTGGGCGAGGCCGTGGCCGCCGCCATCAGGGGAGCGCAGCACGGTGCCTGAGATCCTCGACGCCGTGACCAGCTTCGGAGCGTATCCGGGCAAGCAGGTGGATTGGTCACTCGAGGCCCTGCTCGGCGTCTTGCAGCAGAATGGCGTGGGCAGAGCCCTATCGCTCTCACGCAAGGGCGTGTACTACGACTTCGAGGAGGGCAACGACGAGACGCTGGCGGTCACCCGCGAGCACCCGGCCATCATGCCGGTGGCGACCATCGACCCACGGCGGCACCTGGGCTGCATCGCGGAGGTGGGCCGCCGGGTGGAGCAAGGCTTCCGCGTGTTTCGGTTCTTCCCGGCGGAGCAGGGATGGCCGTGGAACTTCCTCCCCTTCCACAATCTCCTGCGTGAGCTGGCGGGATGCGATGTGCGGCTGATGCTGCCCGTCTCCGGCAACGGGGCCATCACGGCGGTCCATGACGCACTCAAAGCGCACGCGCCCGACCTGCCGGTCCTGCTGATCGGTGTCACCTACAGCAATCTCGCCGAGCTCATCGCCGCGCTCAGGGCCACCGACCGACTCTACACCGACGTGCACATGATGGACTCGCCCAACGCGCTGGAGCTCATCGCCGACGAGGCCGGTGTGGAGCGCCTCATCTTCGGCTCGAACTCCCCGGAGCGGGAGCTCCGGAGCGCCCTCAACGTCGTGACGTACTCGTCGCTCTCCGATGCCGACAAGCGCAAGGTACTGGCAGAGAACGCCGAGGCGTTCCTGTCCTGGCTTCAATCATGAACGAAGGGCACTCGCGGGCGGGGAAGTCCCGAACTCCCGGGGGCGGCGACGGCGCGCCGCGCTTCGCGGCGCCCCAGGACGCGGGACTGCCCCCGGCGCTGACCTACGATCTGGATGAGGTGCTGCGGGAGGCGGTGGCGGGGGAAGGCGTGCCCGCGGCCGTGGCGGTGGTGCTCAAGCAGGGCACCATCGTCTACTCCGGCGCCTTCGGCGAGCGGCGCAGCGCGGACGTGCACCATCCCGTGCACAGTGAGACCATCTTCGACCTCGCCTCTCTGACCAAGATGGTGGCCACCAACACCGCCATCCAGATCCTGCGGGACGAGGGCGCACTCGCCCTCGACGATCCCGTCGCCCGCTTCCTTCCCGAGCTGCGCGATACGGACAAGGACCGGATTACGGTACTGCACCTGCTGACCCATACCTCGGGGCTGCCCAGATGGGGGCGGTGGTTTCGCGAGCTGACGGGCAAGGAGGCCTACCTGGAGACCATCGCCGCGCTGCCGCTGGAGGCGGAGATCGGCGCACGGTCCGAGTACAGCGACCTCGGCTTCATGCTGCTGGGGCTGCTGGTGGGGCGAGTCGCGGGCGCGGATCTGGACGAATTCGCCCGGCGGCGCATCTTCCGGCCGCTGGGTATGAAGGACACCTGCTTCCTGCCCGCGCGCCAGGCCTGGGGGCGCTGCGCGGCCACGGAGGATTGCCCCTGGCGGCAGCGGATCATCCAGGGCGAGGTGCATGATGAGAACGCCTTCGCCATGGGCGGGATCGCGGGCCATGCCGGGCTCTTCTCAACGGCGCCGGACCTGGCCCGCTTTGCGCAGCTATTGCTCGATGGCGGGGAGTACGCCGGCGCCAGGATCCTCAAGCCGGAGACCGTACGGGAGCTCAACGTCCCGCCCCTGCCCGAGGCGGCCCCGGGGAGCGGTCTCGGCTGGCGGCTCGACATGGCGCGGAACCGCTGGCGCTGGCTCGCCTCCGATGGAGCCTTCGGGCATTCCGGCTTCACCGGCACCTCGCTCTGGATCGATCCCGAGCAGCGGGTGGCGTCCATCCTGTTGACCAACGCGATCCACCCACGCCGGGAGGGGAGTGGCGCCGACGCGCTGCGGCGGGCGTTCCACACCGTGCTGCGCGACCATCTTCTCGGTCGCCGTGCGGCGCAGCGCCCGGCCCAGGTCGCGTGCGGCCTGGACGTGGAGCTGCGGGATGGCTGTCCTCGTCTGCGGGGCAAGCGAGTGGGGCTAGTGTGCAACCAGACGGCGGTGGCCGGGAACGGCCGACACGCCATGGATGCGCTGCGCTCCTCGGGCGCGCGCGTGGTGCGGTTGTTCGCGGCGGAGCACGGCCTGCGCGGCGACGCGCCGGCGGGGGAACGCGTCGCCAGCGCCGTGGAGCCGCGGAGCGGACTGCCCTTTGTCAGCCTGTACGGAAAGAAGCGACGCCCGAGCGCCGCGGACCTGGCCGATCTCGACGTGCTGGTCTACGACATGCAGCAGGTGGGGGTGCGCTTCTACACGCACATCTGGAGCCTGCGGGAGTGCATGCAGGCGGCCGCGGAGTGCGCGGTGCCCTTCGTCGTCCTGGACCGCCCGGGGGTGGTAGGTCCGTTGCGCGAGGGCAACATCCTGGAGGAGGGCTTCGCCAGCTTCGTAGGTCAGAAGCCCATCGCCTGGCGGCACGCCCTCACCAACGGCGAGCTGGCGCGGCTGTATCTCGCCCGGGGCTGGCTTGGCGCGGGAGCAGCCCTGGAGCTGACGGTCGTCCTCGCGGAGGGCTACAGGCGCGAGATGTGGGGCGACGAGACCGGGATGTGGTGGATTCCTCCCTCGCCCAATCTCCCGACGCTCTCCGCCGCGACGCACTACCCCGGCACGTGCCTCTTCGAGGGCATCGCCACGGTCAGCGAGGGACGCGGCACGGCGCGGCCCTTCGAATACGTCGGCGCGCCCTTCATCGACGGGGAGGCCCTGGCCGAGGGGCTGCGGCAGCATGAACTGGCGGGCGTGCGCTTCGAGCCCATCCGCTTCGTGCCGGAGAGCATCGCGCACAGGGCCGCGCATCCCACGTGCGAGGGGCAGCTCTGCGGGGGCGTGCGGCTGGTGTGCACGGATCGCGGGGCCTACCGGCCGGTGCGGACGGCGGTTGCCATGATCCGGGCCCTGCTGGACCTCTATCCCAACAAGGTGAGATTCCGGAAGGGGCACTTCGATCGCCTGGCGGGCGGCGATGGACTGCGCAAAGACCTGGTGGCTCGCGTGCCGTATCCCGAGATCGTGCGCCGGCTGGAGTCTAACCTGGCGGGGTTCGAGGGGCTGTGTCGGGATGTCTTGCTGTATGAGTGACGGCTGCGGATGGGCCCTCCCGCCGGCGCCGGCGGGAGAGGGCAGGTGGGAGCGGTCCCCGGGGGAACAGGTGACGGGGAGGGGGCAGGAGCTGCCGCTCCCGGGGCCACGGAGATCCACACATGGGCATCATTGACGTGCACGGGCATTTCGGCAGGTGGCCGTTCCCCATCGGGGGAGACACGGTAGGCAATCTGCTCGAGCTGACGGACCGCTTCGGCATCGAGACGGCGGTGGTCTCGTCGTCGAAGGCCATCGTGTACGACATGGCCGAGGGGAACGCGGAGCTCGCGGAGGTGCTGCAGCGTACCGACGGGCTGCTCGGATACGTGACGACGAATCCCAACCACCTGGGGGCCTCCTGCCGCCAGATGGACAGGTATCTCCCCCGGCGCAAGTTCGTGGGCGTGAAGGTCCACCCCACCTACTCCCGCTGCGCGGTGGGTACGCCCGCCATGGGCGATCTCATCAGCGAGATCGCGCGCAGGCAGGCCATCCTGAAGATCCACACGTTCAGCGCGGCGGCGGCGATGGCGATGGCCGCGGAGGCGGCGCGTCACCCGGAGATGCCCATCATCCTCGCCCATGCCGGCGGGGCGGAGGCGCGGGAGACGGCGACGGTGGCGCGCGAGCACCCGAACGTGTACCTCGAGTTCTGCTGCGGCCACGCCGAGCGCGGCAAGGTGCGGGCGGCCATCCTGACGGCGGGCCTGGAGCGCATCCTCTTCGGCAGCGACCTGGATCTGATCAACCCGGCGTTCGTGCTCGGCATGTACGAGGGCGCCGAACTCACCGATGCCGAGAAGCAGGCCATCTACCATGACAATGCCGCGAGGCTCTTCGGCCTCAGTTAGTGGGCGCCTGTCCCCAGTTCTCTGGGTCGTCGTGGCAGCGTGCTCCGGGTGTACCATCGAGCGGGTCGCGGAGCACGACGACACGGTCACGATCCGCTTCAGCATCTGGGGGACGCCGCAGCAGGTGCTGACGGAGCAGGAGGTCGTGGCCGCGTTCGAGCGCAGCCATCCCGGCATCGACGTCGAGATCGTCCACATCCCGGCGCGCTACAACGACAAGGTGCTCACCATGATGGCCGGTGGCCTGGCGCCGGACGTCATGATGGTGGAGATCACGCCGTATCCGCAGTTCGCCGTCAAGGGGGCGCTGCTGGACCTGGGCGAGTATGTCGAGCGCGACGGGCTCGACATGGCCGACTTCTATCCCCTGGCGCTCAGCGCATTCAGCTACGAGGGGAGCCTCTACTGCCTGCCCCGGGACATCAGCGGGCAGGCGCTGTACTACAACAAGTCCATGTTCGAGCAGGCCGGCGTGGGGTGCCCGACGGCGGAATGGACGTGGGAGGACTTCCGTGCGGCGTGCGAGTCCCTGACGCAGGACACCGACGGGGATGGGATCATCGACCAGTACGGCGCCCTGTTCCCCCTGCCGCACGCGGTCATCTGGTCGCGTGGCGGCGACTTCTTCGACGACCCGGAGCACCCGACCCGGTGCACGCTCACGGAGGCCCCGGCGCTGGAGGCGATGCGGTGGTTCGCGGAGCTATACGAGGAGCGCATCGTGGTGCCGCCCGAGGTGCACCAAGACGAGGGGTACTACCAGATGTTCGCCACCGGCCGCATCGGCATGTACTTCGACGGCCGCTGGCGGACGCCCGACTTCGTCGGCATCGACACCTTCGACTGGGACGTGTCCGTCGTGCCCCGGGGCACGGCGGGTCGGTTCACGCTGCACGGGGGAACCTGCTATGCGATATCCTCCGGCACGCGCCACCCGGAGCAGGCATGGGAGCTGGTCCGGTACTACTGCTCCGCCCCCGGCGTCACCCGCGCCATCGAGAGCGGCCGGACCACGCCGGTGCTCAAGTCCATCGCCCTCTCTCCCGTCTTCCTCGACTGGCGCCCGCCGGAGAA
>JASFTE010000096.1:0-10751 GCA_050114035.1 Armatimonadota bacterium
AGCCGATGACACGTCGTGTGGCCTGAGCCGGCGCATTTCGCCACATGATGGATTTACATGATATTCTCGTCTTGACTGCCATTCCACACTATGGTATATAGGCAGTGCTCACATGTATTCACCGCAAGAGCGCATATGGCTCATGATTCATGACATGCATGTAGAGCGTGTCGATGCGCAGGAGGGGGTGGCTGCACAACCGTGAGCACATCGGACGAACTGAACTCCATGGGCAGGTACTTCTTTGGGGCTGTCACGATCGGCGAGCGGGGGCAGATCGTCATACCGGCCCACGCGCGCCAGCAGTGCGGCATGGATCCCGGCGACAAACTCCTGGTGTTCTACTACCCCGTGTGCCGTGGTCTCATGCTCGCGGGCGTGGACCAAATGAACCGGGTCCACGAGCTGCTGCGTACGTTCTTGGAGAAAGCCGACGAAGTAGAGACCGGGGAGAATGAGACTGACGATTGAGTCACGTGGCCGGCGCGACAACGATCATGTTCTCCACCCATCGTAGAGCTGCATATATAGCGTGCGCAACCGGCGTGGCTTTGGGCGTGCTCACAGCGCCCTGTGCACGCGCCCAGGACGATGAGCCGCTGCTGCTCACTCCGCAGCTCGCGGCAATGGGCGCCGTCATCGGGGGCCTCAAGGACACGCTGCCGGCCGATCTCGTGCGGCAGCTCGGCCCCGAGAGCATGGCGGCGCTCGACAGATTGGGAGCAGGTGGCGAGTTCGTCCTGCCACTGCCTGAGAGCATCGGCGGCGGCGAGGTCAAGCTCTCGGCGGATGAGGCTCGGTCGCTGATGCAGATCGGCGGGGCGATCAGCGTCGAGGTGGGGGTCCGCAACCTCCGCGCCGCCAAGCGGGGCATTGGTGTGGCTGAGAGTGTGAGCGATCCGACCGTTGACTTCCAGGCCAGTCGGTTTCGTCGAGGCCCGGAGGTGGCCTTCGATCTGCCGACGGACGGGGACACGGCCAAGGTCACGGTGCTGCCGGGGACACTGTCGGCCATGGTGTTGGGCTACCGGAAGCCCATTTGGGACGGTGGGAAGACGCGTCTGGAGAAGTACCTGGCGCGACGCGACTACCAGGTGGCCAGGAAGGAACTGGTGGTGGCTGCAGGCCGATCGGCGCTCGAGGCCTACCAGCTATGCGTTGAGGTAATGCGCAGTGAGCGTCAGGCCCAGGTGGCGGCGGCGTCTCTAACGCACCGCAGGGAGATCCTCAGCGTGGCCGTGGTCAGGTATGCGAACCACCAGGTGGCCAGGCTGCAGGTGCTCGAGGCGCAGCGCGACGTGGCGGCCGCGGAGCAACTCCTGGCAGCGGCGGAGGCGTCCGTGGAGAAGAACAAAATCGGGCTGAAGACACTCCTGCGGCTGGATCTGGAGCAGGACATCCGGGTTGAGCCCGGCCCAATGCTCACGGCGCCGGACCTGGAGCTGGAGGACATGGTGCGGCGGGCCGTGGGGGACGTTGAGGGCGTCTCGCCGCGCGCCGACCTCAAGATGACCGAGGAGCTGGTGAAGCGGGCCGCGGCTGAGGTACTCCGTCCGAAGGTCGAGAAGAACCCAACCGTCGATGCCATCGCCAACGCCGAGCGGCGTACGGCCACGGGCCTCGCTTCTGAGGATTCCTGGCAGATTGGGATCGCAGCCACCTGGACGCTTTGGGATGGCGGGGCGGCCAAGAAGCGCCAGGGCCAATCGCGGGAGTACCTTGAGGCTGCCAAGCTCGCAGCGGAACAGGCCGCCTACGGCGTGGCGCGCCAGGTGGCCTCGGCGTATGCAGACGTGCAGGCGGACGGCAAGCGGGTGGACGCCGCGCGCGTGGAGCGACAGCGGGCCGCCGAGAACTTCCGTCTCCACATGCTGCTCTACGACGAGGGCTTTGAGATCGCCGCCGATACGCTGGATGCAGACGAGCAACTCGCGGCGGCGCGCGCCGCTCTCATCGATGCCGAGCAGGACCGTAACACGTCCGTGGCCAAGCTGCGAAGCTCCATGGGCGATTGGCGCGCGCTCATTGGCGTTGAGGAGAGTGCCCAATGAACCGTGCGATAGTGGCTGTCGGGGCCGTGGTGGTGGCGGTCGTGGCGATCGTTGCCGTCCTGGCAGTACGCCGAGGCGGGGAGCAGCCGGGCGATGCGCGGGAGCCCGCGGGCGCAGCCGCGGCGGCCACTGCGCCCAGGGCGCTGCAGGTGGACGCGGAGGCGGCCACGCTGGAGACGGCGGAGCGGGGACTCGAGGTGACCGGCACCGTGGAGGCACGTCTGGGTCAGGACGTGTCGCCCGAGTTGGGCGGACGCGTCACCCGCGTGTTCGTGGACGAGGGCGACTTCGTTCGCCGCGGCACGACGGTCGTGCAGCTCGACGATGACGTGTACCAGGCTCAGCTGCGCCAGGCCCAGGCGGCGCTCAAGGCCGCGCGGGCGCAGCTGCGCCAGGCCGAGCACGGCACGACGCTCACTGACGAGCAGACGCGGGCGACGATCGCGCAGGCGCGGGCGCAAGTGGATGGCGCGCAGGCGCAGCTTGAGAAGGCCCGCACGGCAACCACTCTCAAAGATGAGACCAGCGCCAGTCAGGTCCAGGCGGCGCAGGCGGGTCTGGAGGCGGCGGAGGCGCAGCTCCGGGAGGTCAGGCGCGGCGCCCGCGAGCAGGAGAAGCGGCGGGCGGAGGCCACAGTGGATCAGGCGCGGGCCGTCGTTGACCAGATGGAACGCGGCGTGCAGCAGCGCCGGCGGCTTGTCGAGGCTGGCGCCCTGTCGATGGAACAGTTCACGACGTACCTTACGGAATTCAAGGTGCGCAAAGCGCAGTACGAATCCGCGAAGCAGGCCCTCGATCTGATCGAGGAGGGCGCCACGGCCGATCAGATCGCCGCCGCCGAAGCGCAGGTCCGCGCGGCTCGCGAGACAGTCAACCAGGCGGTATCTGGCCGGGCCGAGACGGACATGCGACAGCACGACATCGAGGCGGCCCAGGCGCAGGTCGAGCAGGCCCGGGAGCTGCTCGCCATCGCCTTTGCCAACGCGCGGCAGGTGCAGGTCCGCGAGGAGGACGTGGAGGCCGCCGACGCCGCCGTGCAGCAGGCACAGGCGCAGATAGACCTCATACGCCTGCAGATCGACAAGACGAGGATCGCGGCCCCACTCAGCGGCATCGTGTCGGCCCGGAACGTGGAGCCCGGCGATCTCGTTGGGCCGACCGTGGGCGGTGTCTCGGCGGCGGCCGGCGCGCTCGGCGGACTGGGTGGAGGGGGCGGGGGAGGCCTGCTGCGGATCGTGGACATCGCCAGCGTGGACATTGAGGCCAAGGTGAGCGAGAAGCTCATCACCGACGTGAAGGTGGGCCAGGCGGCACGGATCAGCGTCGATGCGCTGCCGGGCAAGACGTTCTCCGGCACAGTCAGCGAGGTGGACATCGAGTCCCTGCCGGGGCAGCGATCGTTCCACGTCACTGTCCGGGTCGCCAACCCGCAGTCGCTGCTGCGGCCGGGGATGTTCGCTCGGGTGACGCTGGTCCTGGAGACGATCGAGCATGCCGTCATGGTGCCCACCGATGCGCTGGTGGACAAGGACGGCCGCACGGTGGTGTACGTGCTGGGAGAGGACGGGCTCGTTCGTGAGCGAGCGGTGGAGACGGGCATGGCGAAGGAGGCGAAGACGCAGGTCATCGGGGACGTGCGGCCCGGTGACTCCGTCGCCGTGGCCGGCCACGATCGCCTGCGCGATGGAGCGGCGGTGCGCGTAGACGGCCGATCATCGGACGTTGACACTCAGTAGCCGCGGGCCCCGGGCAGCCAGCGCCTGCCGCGTGGCGCGCCATATCCCACCTGCCGGTGGGCATGCACTATGTGGTTAACCGCCTCAGCAATCCGCCGCCCCGTGCTGATACTGATGGTCATCAGCGGGCTGATCGTGCTGGGCAACATCGGCCGCGGCCGCATGCCCGTTGACCTGTACCCCAAGATCGATCTCCCGTTCCTCACCGTCTTGACCACCTACCCAGGAGCCGGGCCGGAGGAGATCGAGGAGCTCGTCACGGAGCCCATCGAGGATGCCGTTGGCACCGTCAGTAACATCAAGGAGGTGAGGTCGGCGTCTCAAGAGGGCTTCTGTACAGTGGGGGTCGAGTTCCACTATGGGACGGATCTGGACGTGGCGGCCGCCGATCTGCGGGATCGGATCGATGTGGTACAGGCAGATCTGCCCGATGACGCGGAGCGCCCCACGCTGATAAAGGCCGACATCGCGGCGCTGCCGGTCGTGACGCTCGCGGCGTTCAGCGACCGTCCGCCGCAGGAGCTGCGCAAGCTTGTCGACGACGTCGTCAAGGAGCGGCTCAGTGGTCTGCCCGGTGTCGCGGCCGTCGGGATTGCGGGCGGGGAGGAGCGCGAGATCCAGGTGCTCGTGGACAAGGCGCGGCTCGATGCGCTGAACCTGTCCATTCTGGGGCTGTCCCAGCTCCTGGCGGCGCAGAATCTGAATCTGCCCAGCGGGGAGATCGAGGAGGGGCGGCAGGAGTACAGCGTGCGGCTGATGGGGCAGTTTGAGAGCGTGGATGAGATTCGCAACGTCACGCTCGCAACTCCCCTCGGAACGATACGCCTGCGCGAGATAGCCGAGGTGCACGACGCCGTTGCCGACCGGGAAGACATCAGTCGCGTGGACCGGCGCGACAGCGTGACCATAACGGTGCAGAAGCAGGCGGACGCCAATACGGTACGCGTCGCCGATGCAGTGCGCGGGATGCTTCCCCGAGTCGCCGAGGAGCTGCCGGGCGACGTGGAGCTTCGGGTTGCCCTCGACAGTTCGGAGTTCGTCCGGGATGCTCTGTACGATGTGCAGGAGGCCCTCATTCTCGGCGCGATCCTCGCCGCTCTCATCGTCTTCCTCTTCCTGCACAACATCCGGGCGACGGTCATCGTCGGCCTGGCGATCCCGACATCGATCATGGCGACGTTCTTGCCCATCAGCTTCTTTGGCTTCACCCTGAACATGATGGTGATGCTGGGGCTGGCGCTGTGCGTGGGGATACTGGTGGACGACTCGATCGTCGTGCTGGAGAACATCACCCGCCACCTGCACCTCGGTGAGCAGCCGGACGTGGCTGCATTCAATGGTCGGAGCGAGATCGGCTTCGCCGCCATTGCGATCACGTTGGTGGACGTCGTCGTCTTCATTCCGGTGGCCTTCATGGGCGGCATCGTGGGGCAGTTCTTCTTCGCGTTCGGGATCACGGTGGCGGTGGCCACGCTGTTCTCGCTGTTCATGTCGTTCACGCTCACGCCGATGATGGCGTCGAAGCTCTTCCGCAGGGTGGAGGCAGCGGGGGCGGGCGGTGCGGGGGGATTGGGTGGCCGTGGGCCGGCGCGGTGGGGCAACGCGGTGGCGGGGAGGTTCTCTGCGAGCTTCGAGGCTGTGTACGGCATGGCTGATCGGGGATATCGGCGGCTGCTGCAGTGGCCGGTGCGGAGCCGGTTTGCGGTGCGGGTGCTGCTGATTCTGGCCGGGTTCGCTGTACTGATGCTGGTCGTGCTGGGCACCCTCAAGACGGGCCTGCTGAAGCAGGAGTTCTTCCCGCAGGTGGACGAGGGAGCAGTGAGCGTCCAGATCGAAGCGCCGCCAGGGACCCGGCTGGAGGCGACCAACGACATTGCGGCCGCAGTGGAGTCCATTGCTGGCGATGCAGGGAAGTACCCAGAGGTGGACACGATCACGACCGTCGTAGGCTCGTATTCCGCGAGCATCGTTCAGGGCGCCGGGAACCGAGGGGGGCACTACGCCGAGGTCACCATCAAGCTGATAGACAAGCGGAAGCGGGACAACTCGGACGTGGAGATCGCGCGCGTGCTCGGAGAGGAACTCTCGGGTCTCGCGGGTGCCACGGTGAAGGTGAGCACCGTGGGCAGGATGGGGGGGCAGGAGGCGCCGATCCAACTGGAGCTGACGGGAGCGGACGATGGGAAGCTCGAGCAGACGGCCGCGCGGGTGGCCGCCGTGCTCCGGCCCGTGCGCGGCCTGAGAGACGTTGACGTCTCCTGGCGGACGGGGCGCCCGGAAGTGCGAGCGCGCATCGACCGGGAGAAGGTAGCCGATTTCGGGCTCAGCACGGCGCAGATCGCCCGCGCGCTGCGCCAGAGCATAGCCGGACAGACCATAACGGAGTACCGCGAGGGACGCTCGGAATACGATGTGCGCGTCCGGCTGCGGGGGCTGGATCGCTCGAGCGTTGGGGACGTTGGGTCAGTACTCGTGGGTACGCATGGCGGCCTGCCGGTGCAGCTGCGGGATGTCGCCAGGGTGTATCGATCGGCCGGGCCGACGAAGCTGGAGCGGAGGAACAAGCAACGTATGGTGGCGGTGACGGCGAACCTGCTGGGCATGGTGCTGAGCGACGCGCAGGGGGACGTCCAGAAGGCGATCCGCGCCGACTTCGGCGCAGACGCCGTTGAGACGGGCAAAGGCCGTGCACTTGCTGGCGGCGTGCCTGACCTCATGCTCGGCAATGTGCGGATGCACTGGGGCGGGGAGACGGAGATGCAGCAGGAGAACATGGCGCGCATGAGATTCGCCTTGATGCTGGCAGCCGTCCTTGTGTTCATGACCATGGCCGGGCTGTTCAACTCCATGCGCGATCCGCTGGTGATCATGTTCACGCTCCCCATGGCGCTCGTCGGCGCTCTCCTGGCCTTGGCGCTGACCGCCAACAGCGTCAGCATCATCTCCATGATCGGCATCATCATGCTCATGGGAATCGTGGGCAAGAACGCCATTCTGATGGTGGACTACACGCGCACGCTACGGGAGCGCGGCTACGCGCGGACCGATGCAGTGCTGGAGGCGGGACCGACGCGGATGCGTCCCATCCTGATGACCACCTTCGCCACGGTGGGCGGTATGTTGCCCACGGCGCTGGCGCTCACGCGCGGAGCCGAGATTCGCTCGCCCATGGCCATCGCCGTAATCGGCGGGCTGCTCCTCTCCATGGTGCTGACGCTGCTGATGGTCCCCATCATGTACACGGCCGCCGAGGACGTCACGGACTTCTTCCGCCGACTGTGGTTCTGGGGCGTGAGAGGCTGGTCGTGGGCGGACACCAAGGAACTGTGCGCGAAGTGAGGCAAGGGCTCGTCATGCGTTTGCTGTTCATCATCATCGATCAGTCCATCGAGCCCGACGTGCTCGAGGTGTTCGAGGAGCACGGCGTCCAGCTCTGGACGAGCTGGACGGACGTGCACGGCGCGGGCAGGACGGGCAGGAAAGAAGGCAACCCCGTCTGGCCGGGCCTTAACACTATCTTCCTCGTGGCGCTGCCCGAGGAGAACGTGGAGCCCATCGTCCAGGGCCTCCACGCCGCCAGAGATAGCTTCCCCCTCACGCCCGGGATGCGCATCTTCAGCGTGCCGGCAGAGCAGATGTAGGGGCGCGCCTGGCGCCCTCCCCCCCTGCAGCGACGCAGCCCGCGAAGGTATCGGCGGGCGCGCGGCGAAGCGGGCCACCAGCCTGACGCCATCAACCGGTCGCCTGGGCTGCGACGCGAGCGCCCAGGACGATGTCAGGGAGGGACTCCTCCGATGTTGGGCGGCGTGCGTTGGCGCCTTTCCGCGATGATGTTCCTGCAGTACGCGATCTGGGGTGCGTGGGCTCCCGTGTTGTGGGCCTACCTCGTCGGCCCCACCGATCCCGCTGTAGCCCTGGAGCAGGGGGTAGCCGTCGGGCTGGGGTTCTCGCAGACGGCGGCCGGCACCATCTTCGGTCTGCTGTGGCTGGCGTGCATCCTGGCCCCCTTCACGGGCGGCCAGATCGCGGACCGATGGGTCCCCACGCAGTGGTTCCTCGCGGCGGTGCACATTGCCGGGGGCGCGATTCTGCTGGTGCTGTCTCGGGAGACGGGCTTCGCCGCTTTCACGGGCGGCATGGCTCTGTACTCGCTGCTGTACGCGCCGACTCTGGCCCTCACCAACTCCCTGGCCTTCCACCATCTGAAGTCCGAGAAGGAGTTTGGCAGCATCCGCGTATGGGGCACCATCGGGTGGATCGTCGCCGGATGGGGCCTGACGGGTTGGCGCGGCGGGTACCTGTTGGTCAACCCGCCGTTGGAGGTCTGCGACTCGCTCATGTTGGGAGGCATCTTCGCCCTCATCATGGGCGCCTTTTGCTTCACCTTGCCCCACACGCCCCCGGCGCGTGAGGCTGCCGATCCCCTGGCCTTCCGCAAGGCGTTCGTGATGCTGAAGGACAGGAACTTCCTCACCTTCATGCTCATCGCGTTCGTCGTGACCACGGAGCTGCAGTTCTACTATGGGCCCACGCCTCAGTTCCTTGAGGGGGCCATGAAGATCGACAACAAGTGGATACCGCTCGTGATGACGGTGGCGCAGATCGCCGAGATCATCGCTATGGCGGTGCTGCTGCCCATTGGGCTGCGCGTCTGGGGAATCCGGAAGTGCCTCGCCGTGGGCGTCATCGCGTGGCCGATCCGGTACATCTTCTTCTCCCTGGGACCCATCGGGCCGCTGGCCATCATGAGACCGCTTGTGATCGCTTCCATGACACTGCACGGTCTTGGGTACACGTTCTTCTTCGTGGTGTCCCAGATCTTCGTGGACATGGTATCGCCGCGCGATATCCGGGCGTCGGCCCAGAGCCTCCTCACGCTCGTGACGCTCGGCGTCGGCAACTGGCTCGGAACGCAGTTCACCGGGTACATTGTCGGCAAGTTCCTCGGCGGCGACAGCCCATATGCCTGGACGTACATATACCTCGTCCCCTGCGCCCTGACCGTCGCGTGCGCCATCGCCTTCCTGCTGCTGTTCAAGGATCCTGAGGCTGAGGGCGAGGCACAGGCCGAAGCGCCCGACGAAGAGGCGGCATAGGCGGATCCGCCTCATCCGCAGGACCAACAACAGCGCGCGCCGCTGCCAGGAGCGGCGCGCGTTTGTGTTCGGCGACGTGCTATGGAGGCTCACGCCTCCAGCTTCGGCATCGAATCCACGGCCCGCTCCGTCTGCGGGTCGAAGTACACCACCCTCCCCTGCCGGTACGCGATCACCGAGAGGGCGATCGGGACCATCACCTGATACGCCCGGTCGGCGTTTAGCGTCGGCTCCTCGCGGGTGCGGAGGCAGCGCAGCCAGTTGTCCATGTGGTCGCCCCAGTCGTACCTGTTGGGCACCCGGATCTCCTGGAGCTTCTCCTTGTCGCCAGTCCCCTCCGTGACGAGCTTCGCGCCCTCGTAGCACTCCAGCGTGTGCGCCAGCTCCATCATCTCGTCGCGGAAGGGCTGCTCGGGCACGATCTTGACCTCGCCGCCGTCCGTCTCCAGCGTCGCCTTCTGCCCGCGGATCATGTCCGGCTCGCCCGTCCGGTTCTCCTGCGTCCCAATGAGGTGCGCCGTGTGCTGTGAGGACGCCAGCGGCGTGCTCCCGGCAAAGGTGGCGATGATGTGGAAGACGGTGGGCACTTCCCGGTTGTCGTTCTCGAGCGTGTGGACCGGGTTGGCGCCGCCGGCCGTGACGGCCACCGGGAACTGCGGCCCGATGCCGATCATCAGGTGCGCCCAGGTGTGGTAGAGCAAGTCCGTCGCCAGCCCGCCCGAGTAGTCCCAGTACTTGCGGAACCGGCTGTAGCGCTCGCGGTCGTACGGCCGCTTCGGGGCCAGGCCCCACTTCCAGCCCAGCCACATGTCCCAATCCAGGTCGGTGTTGGGATCCGCCCCCTGAATGCCCCAGTTCCAGTCGCCGCTCGGGTTGTTACGGAAGGCGCCCCCCTGCGTCCACACCAGCGGCCCGATCCCCCCCTGCGCGACGATGTCCCGCGCGGTCCACCACTTGCCGTCCGAGGCCGACTGCGATCCACACTGGAAGACGGCCCCCGTCTTGCGCGCCACCTGGGCCACCTTCTTCGCCTGGCGCCAATACAGCGTCATGGGCTTCTCGCAGTACACGTCCATCCCGGCCCGCATGGCGGCAATGGAGATCGTGGAGTGCCAGTGGTCGGGCGTGCCGATTACCACGGCGTCCAGCCCCGGCATCCGCAGAAGCTCCCGGTAGTCGCGGAAGCCCTTCGCCGTGCCCTTGCTGTGATCCACGTGGCGCTGGGTGCGCCCGTCCCACACGTCGCAGACACCGATCACCTGCCAGTTGTTCTCCGGGTCATTGGAGCGGTCAATGAGCTTGCGGCACAGCCCCCCGCCTCGGCCCCCGACGCCAATGGCGCCTATGTTGATGCGGTCGTTTGCGCCGAGCACCCGGGTGCCCCTGGCGCCGCCCGCCAGGCTGAGCGCTGCGGCGCCGATGCCCGCGCGCTTGATGAAGCTCCGACGATCGATGTTGCCCGATCCAGTGCTGGATGCCTGTGACACAATAGAACGCCTCCCTGCGACCAGGTCGCGATTTCACCTTGAGACAGAACGTCCCTGGGCGGTTCTCTCATCCCGGGACGCCATTCTAGTATTCTGCACGCGTCATGCCGTGCCCTGCGCGTCCCACAAGGAAAAAGGGGTGCGGCCCGCGGTAACGAACGGCCATCCGCAGACCCCACGGAGAGATAGCGGGGAGGTCGGGCATGGCGAGGAAGCTGAAGAGACGTGCGTTCCTCCGCGGCGCCGCCGGCGCCGGTGCCGTTCTTGGCGCCTCTGTGGAAGGGAGAAGGGCGATGGCCGATGTCCGGGACGTCCCGGTCCGGGCGGTGACAAGCGGGCCGTGGCATCATTCGTTCGGGTACTACGACAAGACGCCGTGCG
>JASFTE010000097.1:0-10732 GCA_050114035.1 Armatimonadota bacterium
CGAGCAGCTCTTCTTCGAGCTTGCTTCCGATTGGTATCAGGAACTGCGGACCGAGGTCCTGGAGCCGGATACCACCCGCCCATGGCCCAACGCGGAGACGGAGCCCGAGATCGCCAAGGCGCTCGGCGGGAAGTCGTTCGCCACTCCGCTGGCGGTCATGCGCGGGAGGCCGTACGAGGCCGCCATCTACAACGTCTTTCTGCTGGGCGCCCCGGGGGTGGGCAAGCCCCCGAAGAACGCCTCGTCCACCGATGCCTCACTGGCCGAGTTCCACGCCGACGTCCGGCGACAGCTCGACGCGCGGCCGGCGGCACTGAATGGCCTGATCGGCCGCGACGGTTTCCTGTTCTACCGCGGCGATGTGGAGTACCTCGTGTCTGGCGATCTGCGCGAGCAGGAGGACGGCCGCGATCCGTACCCGGCGATCATCGACTTCAAGCAGCAGCTCGACGCGCGGGGCATCGGCCTGCTCATGGTGTTCATACCGAGCAAGGCGGAGGTCTACCCCGAGAAGCTCTCGGCAGTCGCGCCGGCGGGCGGCAAACCGTACGTGGCCCCGTACGGGCGGAAGCTCCTGCAGCAACTCGCCGTGGCCGGCGTGGAGGCAGTCGACCTCCTGCCCACGTTCATCGAGCAGCGCGGTGCGAACCCGGATCTTCTCTACATGCCCACGGACACGCACTGGACGCATCGGGGCCTGCGACTCGCCGCCGACCTCATCGCCCGGCGCGTGCGGCAGTACACGTGGTACGCCGGGCTCGCGGAGAAACCGGTGAAGTACTCTGTCAGGGACGTCAGCTGCACGCGGCAGGGCGACATCTGCCGCATGCTGACAGATCAGGAGAAGCTCAAGTACCGGCCGATGAAGCTGGATGCGCAGCAGGTAGTCGCGGCCGGGGGCGCGCTGTACGAGGACGACCCGGACAGCCCCATCGCGATGCTGGGGGACAGCTTCACCGGGGTGTTCCACTTCGAGGACTGCAAGCACGCCGGTCTGTCGGCGCATGTCGCGAGACAGCTCGGGATGCCCCTCGACCTCATCATGGCCCAGGGCAGCGGCCCCCGCATCCGCGGGCGGCTGGCGCGGCGCGGACACGACGCCATCGAGGCCAAGCGGCTCATCATCTGGACCGTAGCCGCACGGGACCTGTACAACTACTGGGCTCCGTGGGACATCATAAGGCTCCCGTAGATGGTCTTCTCATCCCACATCTTCGTCTTCTACTTCCTGCCCGCCGTCCTCGCACTGTACTACGCCTGCCCCAGGCGCGGCCGGCAGCTCCTGCTGGCTCTCGTCAGCTACGCGTTCTACGGGTGGGCCAATCCGTGGTTCGTCTTCTTGATGTGGTTCTCCACCTGCGTGGACTACATCTGCGGGCAGCTCATCGTCGGCCGGTGGAGGCTGGGCGTGTTCGCGGCCGAACCACCCGCCGGGGAGGGGCTCCCGTCGGCGCGGCAGCGCAAGCTCGCGCTGGCGGCCTCGATCGTCACGAACCTCAGCCTGCTCGGCTTCTTCAAGTACCTGGGCTTCGCGCAGACCAACCTCAACTACCTGCTGCAGTACATGGGCCATGACGCCGTGCGCGTGTACCAGGTGCTGCTGCCGGTGGGCATCTCCTTCTACACGTTCCAGTCCATGAGCTACTCCATCGACCTGTACCGCAGCGATGCCCGCGTGGCGCGGGACCTCCTGGACTTCGCCTGTTACGTCGCCCTGTTTCCGCAGCTCGTGGCCGGCCCCATCGTCCGCTACCGCGACCTGGCCGACCAGCTCGTGACGCGCTCGCACACGGTGGAGAAGTTCGCCCGCGGCATCGTGTTCTTCGGCTTCGGGATGGCCAAGAAGATCCTCCTGGCCAATCCCATGGGCGAGGTGGCCGACGCGGCCTTCGGCGCCGGGCATCTGGTGTGGTACGACGCGTGGGTGGGCGTGATCGGGTACAGCTTCCAGATCTACTTCGACTTCAGCGGCTACTCCGACATGGCCATCGGCCTGGGCCTGATGCTGGGGTTCGGGTTCAGGCGCAACTTCAACCTGCCCTACCTGTCGTCGAGCATCACGGAGTTCTGGCGCCGCTGGCACATCTCGCTGTCCACGTGGCTGCGCGACTACCTGTACATTCCGCTCGGCGGCAATCGCGGCAGCCCGCGGCGCACGTACGCCAACCTGGCGATCGTCATGCTGCTGGGGGGGCTGTGGCACGGGGCGCAGTGGACGTTCGTAATCTGGGGCGCGGCGCACGGGACGCTGCTGGCGCTGGAGCGCTGGTACGGGAAGCGCCCCATCTTCTGGCGCCTGCCGCGGCCGCTGCCCCTGCTGCTCACCAACGTCCTGGTGCTCCTGACGTGGGTGCTGTTTCGCGCGGAGACGTTCCCGCAGGCGGTGAGCTACTTCGGGGCGATGTTCGGGCTGCAGCAGGCCGGTGCGGCGGGCCCGCTCGTGGGGGCCGTGCTCTACCAGAAGCAATTCCTGGTGATATTCGCGGTGTGCCTACTCGTCCATCTGTTCAAGCTCGATACGTGGGACATCGCCCAGAAGCTGCGGCCCGGTCGGATGCTGCTCGCCGGGGCCGCCCTGGCGTGGTCGCTTGCCGTCATGTTCACCCAGAGCTACAATCCGTTCCTGTACTTCCGGTTCTAAGGCTCCATGCTGAGGACGCACCACATGGGCACACGCGAACCGCAAACCGAGGCGCACGAGCCGAGCCCGCCGTCCACCAGGCGGGTGCAACTGGCGCTCATCCCTTACTTCCTCGCACTCATCGGCGTGGTGCCGGTCGTGCAGATCATCACGGAGGTCGCCACCGGGCAGCCGCTCCAGGAGATAGACGTCTTCCGGCGGGCGCCGACGCTCGAGCGTCTTCAGAGCTACGAGAGGGCCGTGGAGGACAACTCCCTCATCGCGGAGGCGGTCAGGAAGCGCTGCCAGTGGCTGACCCTTGTCGCCTTCGGCAGCGGCACGCAGAAGGCCGTCGTCGGCCGCGGCGACACGCTTTTCTACCGGCCGAGCATTGATGCCGTCGTCGCCCCCGGCTTCATGAGAGCCCCCCACGGCGACGGCCATCCCGTGCCAGCCATCGTGGACTTTCGGGACGGTCTCAGGAGCCGCGGCGTGGAGCTGGTCGTGCTGGTGGTGCCGGGGAAGCAGACCATCTATCCCGAATGGCTCTGCAGACGATATGGGACGGGCGACAGGCCACCAACCAACCCGGACATGGAGCGCTTCACCGACGAGCTCGAGCGTCACGACGTGCGCGTGGTCGATACCACGCCGGCCCTCTGGCAGGCCAAGAGGAACGGCGAGATGTACCTGCGCCACGACACGCACTGGACGCCCGCGGGGCTCGACGCGGTCGCCGATGCGCTCGCGCGTCGGCTGCCGCTCATCGATGGCCCCAGGCGCAATCTTCGG
The DNA here is from genome assembly GCA_050114035.1 of Armatimonadota bacterium. Lineage (GTDB taxonomy): Bacteria > Armatimonadota > Zipacnadia > JAUWAU01 > JAUWAU01 > JAUWAU01. Next base: position 3,413 of record JASFTE010000097.1, read on the forward strand.
GCCTCGCCGGAGTCGGTGACCTTCAAGGGCGATCTCTTCGACATGCTGCAGTTGCCCGATCTGCCTACCCGCTTCACGCCCCAGCAGGTCACCATACGCCGTGTCGTCAATGCAGACACGGGGCAGCCACTGGAGCCTGACGCCGATGCGCCTACAGTGCTGCTCGGTGATAGCTTCACGAACATCTACTCGGTGCCCGAGATGGGCTGGGGCGATCACGCCGGGCTCGGCGAACAGATCGCCCTGCGGCTGGGACAGGGCATCGATATCATCGCGCAGAACGATGGCGGCGTCAACACCGCCCGCGCGACGCTGTGCCGCCAGCCCGATCGGCTGCGGAGCAAGAAGCTCGTGATCTGGCAGTTCGCCGCCCGCGACCTGGTTGTGTCGAACGGTGAGTGGAAGCGAATCAGAGTCGCCGAAGGATAGGGGGAGCCTATGCGAATTCCCACGCTTGCCCTTGGTCTGCTTGTGCTGTGCGTCGCACTGGCCGGCTGCTCGAAGTCCCAGGACCAGACGGTCCCGCCTCCCGACGAGCCGCGGGTCGGGGCTGCACAGACGGCGAAGCCGGCCGAGCCGACTTCGCCACAGCCTCAACCGACCGAAGGAGAGCAGCAGGGCCAGCCGGAAGCCAGCGCTGAGGAGCCGGCAGAAGCCGGCGTCGAGACGCCCGAGGCCACGGAGCCGACCGCGACGGCCCAACCGGCCGAACCAGCGCCGGAATCGACCGAGGCCGAGCCGTCGGACGAGCCAGCAGGTACGGTGGTGGTAGGCCAGATCACCGTCGCCTCCCACGTGCCGGACCCCTCGACCGTGCCGTATACTGACTGCGTCACGTTCGTCAAGTATCGAGTGGAGAGCGTCGAGAGCGGCGGGTACGATGGCGACGACCTGCTCGCCGTCTTCTGGGGCATGCGGGATGCCAAGCTCCAGCCCGCAGCGAAGTTCACCACGGGGCAGCGGCACAGGCTCACCGTGGAGCCGTTCTCTGAGCGCGCCGAGCTTGCCCGCGTGATGCAAGCCGATGACACTGATGAGTATACGCTCAGTCCCTATTGGGTGACCGAGTGGGAGAGCCAATAGGGGCGATGGGAGTGGCGTAGGGACCCGGCTGCCCAATCTCGTGGTTTTGGGGTGATACTCGATGTCCGAACGGGACCGTCACGTTCGCATGGGATCATGGACCATTGGCTGCCTCTGCGCAGCGCTGCTCTGCAGCGTTCAGCCGGCGCTCGCCAAGAGCGCACAGCCCAGCGACGCGGAACGCGCCGCCCTGGCGCAGCTCGGGGAGAAGATCACGGGCATGGTCGTCTGGGAGAGCAACCGGACGGGCCAGTGGGAGCTGTACGGCATGAACGCCGATGGCACCGGAACGCGCCGGCTCACCTCCCTGTCCAGGAAGGGCGATCCGCGCGCGTACAAGGACTATCTGCGCCCACGCATCTCGCCCGATGGCAAGACGGTGCTGTTCGGCTACGGCAAGAGCAACGCGCCCGCCGAAGTGTGGCTCGTGCCCGCCGCGGGCGGCCAGGCCCGCAAGCTGACCGTGGGCAATGCGCTCAACTGGTCGGCCGACGGCAAGGAGATCATCTTCGTCCGGGACTCCCAGGTGTGGCGGCACGAGCTGGCCACCGGCAAAGAGTCAGTGGTGCATCGGGCAAAGGTGCCAACGGATGGCAGCAGAGGCAGCATGGTGGGGTCGATACGCGCGGACCTGCGGGCCGCCGTGTTCCGTACCTCGCGGTCGAACGAGTACTTCGTATTCGAGAGGGGGGAGACGTTCAAGAAGACCGGCGGCTGCGAGCCGCACCTGACCCCCGACGGCCGATACATGTATTGGGTCCAGGGCCCGAAGAACTTCCGCCTCTGGCATATCGCCAGCAACAAGGAGGTCCAACTCCTTGGCGAGCCGCCCGTCAAGCCGTTCAACTATACGTACTTCCCCACCGTGTCGCATGACGGGCGGTGGCTCCTGTATGGCGCCTCCCCGGGCCAGCACAGCCACACTACGAGCGACTACGAGTGCTATATCCAGGAGCTGCATGACTGGAAGCCGGTGGGAATGCCGGTGCGCCTGTCGTTTGATACGGCAACCGATAGGTGGCCGTATCTGTACGTGGCGGCTCCGGGGTCGGCCAACCCGCTCCCCGCCCGCCCGCCCGAGGCGATCGCCACGGCCGCGGTCACTCCGCCGGCGCAGCCGCTAGACGTGTTCACCTTCGCCAGCAAGGACGCCGGGCCCGACTTCGGCGGCAACTGGGGCCTGTGGCCGCAGCTGGACGACTGCCGGGGCCTCGCCACCTTCATGGCCGGGGACGATGCCGAGGCCGGCGCGGGCGGGTCAATGCGGATCGACTACACCATCGCGGCGGAGCCGCGCAGCTTCTCCCTCTGGATCACCCCGGGCGGCGGGACCGTCAACCTCACTGACTACGACTGCTTCGTGATCCATGCCAAGGGCAACGTCCCCTCGTTCATCATCGTCGTGAAAGACAAGAACGCCGGCGACCCGGACGCCCCGACGGGCATCGCCGACTACCTCGTCCAGGGCGTAGAGGAGCGGTGGCAGCGCTTCGAGCTGCCGTTCACGGGCTTCAAGCCGCGCGCCGAGGGCGCCAGGGTCGATTGGCCGACCATCAACCACGTGGGCATCGCGCTCATTGCGCCGCGGAACGAGCCGTCCGGCCGCCTCCACGTGGACAATCTACGGGTGCTCCCCGCGGCCGCCGAGAAGGCGGGCGACCCGTCCGGGTCGACCGGTCCGGGGCACCGGCTCGTGTACGAGACGTACCGCGGCGGCAACTGGGATCTGTATATCGCCAACTCGGACGGCTCGCATAGCGCGAACCTGACTCGGACGCCCGATGTGAATGAGCTCTACCCCCACGTGAGCCCCGACGGCACGAAGGTGTGCTTCGTGGTGGACGAAGGCGAGGGGGAGCCGACCAGACGAGACGTCTACTACATGAACCTGAACGGAACTGGCCGCACCAAAGTCGCGGAGAACGCGCGGCAGGCGTGCTGGAGCCCCGACGGGAAGGCTATCGCGTACCTCAAGGGCGAGTTCGACGAGTTCACGTACCGCGACTTCGCGACGAAGGAGCTCGTGATCTACGACCTGGCAACCGGGACGCACACTCCGCACCCGAACACGACCCTCCATCATCTCTACAACATCTGCTGGTCGCCCGATGGGAACTGGTTCGTGGCGACCGTGCACGGCGGCATGGGCTACAAGCACGCCATCCTCGCCTTCGAGGCCAATGGGACCCGGGTCGTTGACCTGGGCATCCCCGGGTGTCGCCCGGACATCAGTCCCGACGGCAAGAAGATCACCTGGGGGCCGAGCGATTGGGCCCTGGCCGTTGCGGATCTGGACCTGACGGGCCCGGAGCCCAGGGTGACGAATCGCCGGGATGTCGTCACGAGCGCCAAGCCCATGAAGATCTACCACAGCGACTGGTCGCCCGACGGCAAGTCCGTCGCCTTCAGCCGCGGGCCCACGAAGAAGGGCCTGGGGCCGGCGATGGAGATCGTCGGCGTCAATGCGGCGGGCTGGGACATATGCGTGGCCGACGCCTCCGCGACCAACAAGTGGGTGACCATCACGGACGACGGACGGAGCAACAAGGAGCCGGACTGGGTGCCCGGCCCCAGGAGGGCCGCTGAATGAAGTGTCGCCGCATGGCGCCCGTGGCGGGGCTCGTCGCGCTGCTGGCGATCCATCTCGCCCTGCACGCCGCGCCCGCCGGGCCGACGGCGATGATGACGAAAGGCGGCGCGGAGATGGTCCTCATCCCCGCCGGCTCGTTCGAGATGGGGAGCGACCGCGGCCAGGCCGATGAAGCCCCCGTGCACCGGGTCTGCGTCGATGCCTTCCTCATGGACCGATGCGAGGTGACCCAGGCGCAGTACGCCGAGCACGTGCTCGGCAACCCCTCGCACTTCAAGGGCCCGACGCTCCCCATCGAGCAGGTGAGCTGGGCCGATGCCGCCCTGTACTGCAACGCCAGGTCGAAGGCCGAGGGCCTCGAGCCGTGCTACGATGAGGACAGCGCGGAGTGCAACCTCGAGGCCAACGGCTACCGTCTCCCCACGGAGGCCGAGTGGGAGTACGCCTGCCGCGCTGGAGCCACCACGGACTACTCCTTCGGCAGCAGCGCCGCCAAGCTCAAGGATCATGCCTGGTACACGGCAAACTCGGGGAAGCAGACGCACCCGGTGGGCCAGAAGACGCCCAACGCCTGGGGCCTCCACGACATGCACGGCAATGTCGCCGAGTGGTGCAATGACATGTACGACGCGCGGTACTACGAGGCGAGCCCGGACAGGAACCCGCCGGGGCCGGCCGACTCGGACAAGTACGTGCTCCGCGGCGGGGCGTTCAACTCGAAGCCGGACGAGTGCAGATCGTCCTTCCGCCTGGGCGACGATCCCGGCTTCCAGGATCCGTGCTTCCGGGGCGACCATATCGGGTTCCGCTGTGTGAGGCGGCATCCCGAGCCGCCTCGCCAGTCACGGAGGCGCACCTCGCCAGCACCGAATCTGCAGCGGAGGCAGACCGATGGCCACTGACAGCGACGGCTACACCATGGGCAGACGCCGCGCCATCCGACAGATGATGGCGGGCACGGTGGGCATGGCCGCCGCCGCCGGGTCGAGCGCCGGCGGCGACCAGTCCGGGGTCCACCTCGAGCGCCAGAGCACGGGCTCCGAGGTCTGGCAGGTGACCACGGAGGAGCGCAGCCACTCCAACATCTACTGCGAGGTTCCGTACTGCTCCGCCGACTCGCGGTACTTCGTCTACCACCGCAGCCGCCGCGATGACAGGCAGAACCGGTCCGAATTCGTCGTGGTCGAGATCGGCACGTGGAAGCAGCGCGCGCTGGACGCCGCCGTCAGTATGTCCGGCTGCGCCATGACGCCCGACGGCATCTTCTACTACCTGAAGCGCGTGGACGAGGACACGCTCGACCTCCTGCGCGTCGATCTCTCCGGCGGCGACCCGGAGGCCGTGCATCGGTTCCAGGATGCTCTCTGGACCTGGAGCCTCGGCACCGTGTCGCCCGACCACCGCTACTACCTCCGCGGCAAGCGCCTGGACGATGAGTGGAAGATGTTCGGCATTCTCCTCGTGGACCTGCAGACCGGCGACGAGAAGATCATCGACGAGGACCCGTACACCTTCAACGCGCACCCGCAGTTCGACCCGGGCACCGGGCGGCAGGTGATGATTCAGCACAACCGCGGCGGGACCTTCGAGCCCGGCGGCAAGCGGATCAGGAGCACGGGCCCGCAGGGCGCGACCCTCTTCCTGCTCTCGGTCCCCGACGGGCGGCGCACGGAGCTGCAGGTGGGCACGCCCTACACCACGCCGTGCACCGGCCACGAGGCCTGGATCGGCAAGACGGGCGAGATGCTGCTCACCGTGAGTGCCAGGGACGACTACGCTCCCGAGAAAGGGAACCTCCTGGCCGTGCGCGCCGGCAGCCCGGCGCGGGTGGTGACGCCGGGCTACAAGTTCGCCCACGTGGGCGTCTCGCGCTGCGGCCGCCTGTACTCCTGCGACGACTGGCAGGCCGACTACAACATCGTCATCGGCTCGAACAAGACGGGCAAGTCGGCCGTCGTCTGCGCCTCGAAGACGAAGCCCACCAGCGCCCAGAACACGCACGCGCATCCGTACCTGACGCCCGACCTCAAGTGGGTCATCTTCAACTCCAGCCGCGGCGGCTTCCCCCACATCCACGCCGCCAGCGTCCCCGACGGCATGGTCGAAGCAGTCCTCAAGACGTAGGTGCAGGCGTCATTGTGGCGAACACACCCACGCCGGTCTGGTACCTGTGCGGGCCGCCCCGCGCGCGCGGAGCGAAGCCGGTTACCATGGGGAGACAAACAGATGCGCGACGTCAAGGACGAGATCTACATCGGCACCATCCTGCTGGAGCCCAATCGCTGGAGCCGGCCGAAGACGCCCACGTACCGCGTGAGCGAGTGGCTGGATCGGTTCCGGGAGGCCGGCTTCGACGGCATGGAGCTGTGGGAGTACCATGCCACGCTGTGCCAGCCGGAAGAGCTGGCCGCTCTCGAGGCGTCTTCCTTTGCCGCGTCCATCTTCAACACGTACTGCGACTTCGACGACGCGTCCGAGGCCGACCGGCGCCGCGCCGCCGAGATGACGAACCGGCTGGGAGCCGCGGGGGTGAAGTTCAATGTGGGACGAGCCCCGGAGCTCCGTGACGCCTACCTGAGGAACCTCCGCGCGTGGGCCGAGCTTCTCCCTGATGACTGCCGCCTGTTGTGCGAGTGCCACGGTGGCACAATCATCGAGGAGCCGGCGGCGGCCGCCAGCTTCTTTGAGGAAGTCGGCGACAGCCGCGTCGAGATCATCGTCCACTGCTTCGCCGCGGAACTCGATCGGCTGCGAGAGTGGCTCCGCACCTTCGGCTCGAAGGTCACCCATTCCCACGTTCAGCTTCGCGACGACGACGGCAACGCCGTGCGCGTGGATCGCGACCCGGCCCACGTGAAGGAGGCGCTCCACATCATGCGCGAAGAGGGGTACACGGGCTCCTTCACGCTCGAGTTCACCGAGGGCACGCGCGCGCCCGACGAGAACATGGACGACCTGTGGCAGGCGGCCCTTGCCGATCTGCACTTCCTGCGGGAGAGCCTCTGATGAAGAAAGTGCTCCACATCGCGAACCGCAAGGCCGAGCGCCGCGTCTGGACGCCGCTCTTCCTCGAGGCGCTCCAGGAGATGGGCGACCTGACCATTATCGATGGGGGCGAGGGCCTCAGCGACGACGAGTGCGCCGAGCGCATCCGCCAGTGCAACATCCTCCTCACGAGCTGGGGCGCGCGCAGCGTGCCCGCGTCGCTCGCCGAGGACCGCGGCGAGCTCGAGTACGTCTGCCACGTCACCGGGACGGTGCGGCAGTTCGTCCCGCTCGAGCTCATCGAGGCCGACATCCCCGTCACCAACTGGGGCGACGCGGCGGCCAGAGGCATCGCCGAGGGTGCGATGGTCCTGTTGCTGGCGATGGTCAAGAACCTCCGCTCCCGCATCGAGCTGGTGCAGAACGACGGCTGGCGCCCCGACAGGAGCTCATTCAGCAGCACACTCGAGGGCATGAACGTCGGCATCCACGGCTACGGCTACATCGGGGTGAGCTTCGTCGAGATGCTCCGGCCGTTCGGGTCGGTGATCCGCATCTACGATCCGTATGTTGATGAGATCCCCGACGACTGCATTCGCGTGGGCTCCCTCCAGGAGCTCTTCGAGCAGTCCCGGGCCATCGTCATCCACGCCGGCCTGTCG
>JASFTE010000098.1:0-10687 GCA_050114035.1 Armatimonadota bacterium
CGCGGGCACACCGGGCGTCGGCGCACTTCCACCCGCAGGTGAACGCCAAGGCCGGGTACACGCTGCTGCAGGAGCGGCCGTCCTTCGATGTGGACGACTTCGGGACGTTCCACTTCGGCGCCGGCGACAACTGGACGACGAGCATCGGCGTGGAGTACCCGCTCTATACGGGCGGGAAGCTCGAGGGCATGCGCGATGCGAGCCGGGCCGGCCTCAGAGGCGCCGAGCACGACCACGAGCGGCAGCGACAACTCGCCGCGCTGACGGCGGCCCGGGCGTACTTCCGCGCGCTGGAGGCACGGCGGATGATCGGCGTGCTCGAGGAGCAGATCGAGGCGCTGCAGGAGGCCCTGCGAACGGGGCAGGCGATGTATGACCAGGGCGTGGCGGCGAAGATCGATGTGCTGCGGCCTCAGGCGGCGCTGGGTGGAGCACGCAACGGCCTCTCGCAGGTGCGGGCGGGCTACCAGACCGCCCTGGCCGCGCTCGCCGAGACCATGGGCCTGCCCCCCGGCACGCTCGTCGACATCGTGGAGCGCGAAGCCGACCGGGCGACGCCGGAGTTGGCCCCGGAGCAGTGGGAGGCGGCGTGGGAGGCGCGCCCGGAGCTGCAGGCGCTGCAGGCGAAGAGGAAGGCGGCCGCCGCCCAGGTGCGCGTCGCCCGCAGCGACAAGCGACCGCAGGTGGGCCTCTTCGTCCTCTCGGAGGTCGTGCGTCCCACATACTTCCCCGAGACGGGCCACTTCTCGGGGGGTGTGATGGTGCAGCAAAGCGTCAGCGACGGCGGGGCAACGCGGGCCGCGGTGCGCGAGGCGCGGCATCGGCTCAGCCAACTCGATGCCGCAGACGAGCAACTCCGGAATGGCATCGCCGTCCAGGTGCAGGCGGCGATCAACGAGACCGGCAGCGCGCGGGCGCGCGTGGACACCACCGAGGAGTCGCTGGCGGTGGCGCGAGAGGCGCTGCGCCTCGCACAGATCGGATACCAGAACGGCGTCACTCCGATGCTCGACCTGCTCTCGGCGCAGGCGGCGATGACCAGGGCCAACGCCGACCACGAGGGGGCGCTCTCGGCCCTACGGCAGGCCTTCGCCGAGTACGATGCCGCCATGGGGCGCATCGTCGGCCGGGCCCAGGGCGACGCGAGAGGCGGCTAGGCTGCGCCCTTGCGCGGACCCGCCGCGGCCCAGTCTCTACCGGCTTCACTGGCGTTGGGCCCCGCAGGAATTGCCTGAAGTGACGCGAAACACCCCCGGACTTCTCTCGGCATGCGCAGGCAGAGCGCAGCCTGCGCCCGATGGCCGGGACGGCCCCGAATGAAGCTGCTATCACGCATCGCAGGGTCTCGCTCCGACGGCATACGCGCTTTGCTGACGACCGTGGGTCTGTATCTGGGCCTCGGGGCCATCTTCCTGGCCGGGTGCATCTGGGCGCCGGGCTTTCTCACCGTGCCCAACCAGCGGGACGTCCTGCGCAGCACCGCCGACAAGGGCCTCATCTCCCTGGGAATGACCTTCGTCATACTCACCGCCGGCATCGACCTCTCCGTCGGGCGCCTGGTGGGCCTCACGTCCACCGTTGCGGCGATGCTGCTCATGGAGCGCAGCTGGAACCTCGCCTCGCAGATCGCCGTGCCCGCCATGGCGGCGGTGGGCATGTTCTTCGTGGGGCGCCTCGTCTGGTCGCTCGCGGGGCTGGCCGGCGCGCCGCGGGGCGTCCGCCTCGTTCCCTCGGTGCTCGCCGGGCTCGCCGCCGCCATGGGGCTGGCGGTCTGGGGCGCCAGTCAGGTGCCACGGGGCTTCGGGGTCGCCGGCGTACTCGTCGCCGCGCCCATGGTGGGCATGCTTCTCGGTGCCTTCAACGGAGCGGTGATCGCGAAGGGGCGGCTGCAGCCCTTCATCGTGACCCTGGCGATGATGGTGTCCGCCTACGGCCTGGCGAAGTACATCGCCGGCAAGGGCGGCCAGGTCCATGCCGTGTACTTCGCGCCCGACCAGGCCACTCCCACCTTCGAGCTCCTGCGACACCAGATTGTGATCGCGGGGCAGAAGGTCATCCCCGTCCCGGCGCTGTTCTTCCTCGGGGCCGCCCTCATCGCGCACGTGCTCCTCTCATCGCAGCGCTTCGGGCGCCAGGCGTACGCGGTCGGCGGAAACGAGGAGAGCGCCCGGCTCTCGGGTATCAATGTTGACGCCGTCAAGGTGGCCGTCTACGCCATCTCGGGAGCCCTCGCGGGCGTCAGCGGCGTGCTGTTCTGCGCCCAGTACCAGCAGGGATGGCCCGACGCCGGCAGCGCCTGGGAGCTGGACGCAATCGCCGCCGTCGTCATCGGCGGCACGAGCCTCATGGGCGGCCGGGGCGGCATCAGCGGCACGTTCGTCGGCGTGCTCATCTTCCAGTACCTCAAGAACATACTCGACCTGCGGGGATTCCGGCCTGAGACCCAGCTTCTACTCACGGGCATCATCATATTGCTGGCCGTCCTGTTGCAGGAGGTGCGATTCGGTCGCTGGCGGCGGGGCTCCTAGCCCGAATCGTGCACGAAGCCCCCACTCGATTCGCCCACATCGGGCCGCACAGGGCGCCACCGACCACTGCATTTCTTGTGACAAAACCCCTCTGAGTTGACTGGGCCAGAGTACGCCGGATCGCCTCCGTTTACGGCGCAATGCCCGCCAAAAAACCGCCGCACAGCCCGCAGAAGCACGATTTTCGCCGATCGTGTGACAGCCCCCCCCTTAGTTGACCATATATAATGGAGGGGGACGAAAATCGGACACTTCCAGATCGCCCCCTGTAGCGGCGCAGCTTCCCGGCCCCGCCACTTTTCTTTCGCCGTGCCTCCCACCGCGTGGCGCGCGCTTCCCGGCCTGCGCGCCTCCGCGCCCCGGGACGCTACGGAGGATCCAGAGAATGCACACTCACACCCAATTGTACGCCAGGTCACAAAACCAGCCCGACACGACCTCCACACCTCACACACCTCACTCCCCAGATTGCCCGCACAGCCCCCCAGAGCCCCAAGGTGAGGTGTGTGAGGTGTGTGAGGGTAATAGGGCACAACAGCTAATAGAGCTAATCTATAGCATACATACTAACACAGATAGTAGATATCAGCCCCCCGGGATCCACCCTGAACGTTCGGGCATCATGCAGGACAGAGGCATGGACCGAGGGGACCGCGAAACGGAGAGAGGCACGGTGTGTCACACCGGCCGCGTCGCCCTGCAGGGCGACGCGGCAGAACGCGAATGGAGGCTACCTCATGACGATGGTGACCAGAGCCGCCCGATACATCCTGTTGGGAGTTGGCATCGCGGCGATGATCTGCACGGCCTCGTGCAAACGCGGCGGGCCGACTCCGCCGGTGACGGGACCGGGGCCCAGGACTGACGACGGGCCCGAGGCGGCTCCCGTCAAGTGGCGCATCGGCTTCTCCCAGTGCACGACGACGGAGCCGTGGCGCGTGCTGTTCAACGAGCTGCTCGACAGGGAGGCCGCGGAGCATCCCGAGGTCGAGCTGGAGATCCTCGATGCCCAGGATCGCACCGAGAACCAGAACGCCCAGATGGAGGCTCTCATCAACAAGGGTGTGGATGCCATCCTCATCTCGCCCAAGGAATCGGCCGGGCTCACGGCCGTCGTAGCCCGGGCGACGAGTGAGGGCATTCCCGTCATTGTGCTGGATCGCGACGTGAACACGGAGGACTATGCCTGCTTCGTGGGCGGCAACAACCTGGAGATCGGACGCGAGGCCGGCAGGTACGCCGTGGAGGTACTGGGTGGCGAGGGCAAGGCCAGGGGCAGGATCTACGAGATCTGGGGAGGCATGGGCTCGACCCCGGCCCAGGAGCGTCACCAGGGCTTCCGCGAGATCGTGGAGCAGGAGCCCGGCATCACGCTCGTGGGCGAGCAGGACGGGGACTGGAAGCAGATCAATGGCGTCAACATCATGGAGGCCGCCCTCAAGATCGAGCCGGACATCGACATCGTCTACGCCCACAACGATCCCATGGCCTACGGCGCGTACCTGGCGGCGGAGCGTGCCGGGCGCGAGGCGGACATCAAGTTCATCGGCATCGATGCCAATCCCGACGAGGGCTGCAAGTGGGTCAAGGAGGGCAAGCTCGCGGCCACCTTCGTGTACCCGCCGCCGGGCGAGAAGGGGCTGCAGGTGGCGCTGCAGATCCTCGAGGGCGGCGAGCCGGAGGCGCGGCGCATCGACCTGCCCACGCGGCGCATCACGAACGACACCGTGGACGACTACCTGAGGGAGAAGGGGATGCTGTAGTCGAGGAGGTTCGGGGTTCCCGGTTCGAGGCCCCGGGTTGACGGCGGAAGGCCGGCGGCATCATGGTCTGGACCTGCTGATGAGGTGGAGGAACTCGTTTCGCGTCGGCTGGTCGTCGTGGAAGCTGCCCAGGACCGATGACGTGGTCATCATGGAGTTCTGCTTGCCCACGCCGCGCATCATCATGCACAGGTGCTGGGCCTCGATTACCACCCCGACTCCCTCGGCGCCGATGCCATCCATGATAGCCCGAGCGATCTGCTCCGTCAGGCGCTCCTGAATCTGCAGCCGCCTCGCGTACATGTCCACCAGCCGCGCCAGCTTGCTCACCCCGAACACGCGGCCGTCGGCGATGTAGCCGATGTGGCAGCGACCGAAGAAGGGCAGCATGTGGTGCTCGCACAGGCTGTAGAGCTCGATGTCCCGCGCGATCACCATGTTGTTCGTTTCCTGGGTGAAGATGGCGCCGTTGATGAGCTCCTGCACGTCGGCGCGGTAACCCGATGTCAGGAACTCCATGGAGGCGGCGATGCGCCTCGGCGTGTTGACGAGGCCCTCCCGGTCGGGGTCCTCGCCGATCTCGGCGAGCAGGTCTCGTACGAGTCGTTCAACCTTCTCGTGATCCATGTCCGACACTCTCTCTCAGCAGCTCGGTGTATTCGGGCAGCGGCTGCATGTCGTGATGGGCCAACTCCGCTGCGATGTCCGCCATCGGGCGGCCCGAGCCGGGCAGCACCAGGCCGGGCGCGACCTCGTGGAGCGGAATGGCAAGGAACGGGCGGCGGGCGATGTCGGGATCGGGGATCGCCAGACCGCCCGTGTCCATCACCAACTCATCATACAACAGCACATCGAGGTCAATAGTTCGCGGCGCGTACTTGTCCTCGGTCCGCTCGCGGCCCAACTGCTCCTCAATGTGCCGCAGCACAGCGTGCTTCAAGTCGGCCGGCGACAGCTCCGTCTCGACCGCCACCACACCATTGTAGAAATCGGGCTGCTCCGGGCGGCCGAGCGGCGCGGTGCGATAGAAGGTCGAGACGGCGACGATGCGCACCTCGCCGGCGAGGCGGCGCAGGGCCAGCAGCACGTTGTCGGCGGGAGCGATGTTCGATCCCACGGAGACGAATGCGCGGGCCATGTTCCCTAGGTCCGTCCCCGCGTGATCTCGACCCCCACGCTGCGAGCGAAGCGGAGCGCGGACGGCTTCTCAACCGTCACCTGGGCGCGCTGTACGCCCGGGCTCTCGAGGCAGACCTCCGCGATGCGCTCGGCGAGCGCCTCGACGAGGTAGTACTGCGACTGCTCCACCTCGCTGAGGATGCGCTTCTTGATGGCGCGGTAGTCCACGGCGTCCTCGAACCGATCGCTCTTGCCGGCCGGCCGCAGGTCGGCGTCGAGCGCGACGTTGATGACCACGTCCTGCTTCTCGCGCCGCTCGTCCTCGTTGACGCCGATGATGCAGCGGATGAGGAGGTCCTTGATCAGGATTCTATCCATCGGCCAGCTCTCTCAGATGCGCGCCACCGTCCACGAAGATCACCTGCCCGGTGATGAAGTCGCTTCTGAGCAGGAAGAGCGCCGCCTCGGCGACGTCGCTCGGGCTGCCGTGGCGCTTCAGCGGGAGCATGTGCCCCATGCGCTCCAGGTAGCTCTCGTCCTCCCCCGGCGGCGGCAGGATCAGCCCGGGCGCCACGGCGTTCACCGTGATGTCCGGGGCGAACTCGAGGGCGGTCATGCGCGCGATGACGGCGAGCATGTGCTTGCTCAGATAGTAGGCCGCATGGGCCCAGTCGTAGCGCGTGAGCTTGCTGTCCAGCAGGTTCACGATCTTGCCGCGGCCAGCCTGCCGGGCGAAGGCCCGACTGAGCGCAAAGGGGGCCCACGCGTTCACCTGCAGGTTCGCCGCCACGTCATCGAAGGTGATGTCCTCCAGCGTGCCGGGCGGGAAGATGGAGGCGTTGTTGATCAGGATGTCGAGTGAGCCGGCGGCCTGCTGTGCCTTCTCAATGAGGGGCTCATGCTGGTCCGCGGCCGCGAGGTCCGCCCGGACGCTGCACGCATTCACGCCGCGCCCGGCGAGCTGCTGGCAGAGCTGCTCGGCCTCTGCCGCCGAGGTGTTGTAGTGGACGACGACGTTCACGCCCTCGTCGGCGAGGGCGAGCGCCATCGCCCGGCCGAGCCGTCTGGCGGCGCCGGTGATGAGGGCGGTCTGTCCGGCCAATGGCTTGCCGCTCACGTCATCCCACCGCTATCCGAGTTGGTCTATCCTCGCCGCCAGGATGAAGTCGTTCCTCGACAGCCCGCCGATCTTGTGCGTCGAAAGCTTGAGGCGCACCTTCTTGTACGAGATGTGTATATCCGGGTGGTGGTCCTGCTGCTCCGCAAGGTCGGCCACCCGGTTGACGAAGGCCACCGCCTCACGGAAGTCGGGCAGCTCGATCTCGCGTTCTATCGCCCCGTCCCCCAGCGTCCACCGGGGTGTCTCTCGTCCCAGCTCCTGCGCCTCGGTCACTGAGAGGTGCGGCGTCCCCGCTTCCACTGGGGCGCATCGTTCGTCGGCGAGGGCCATGAGCTCGCTCCTCCGTGCCCTGTCGGTGCAGGCAAGCCTAACGCGTGTCGCAGACGCAGTCAAGGGTGTGTTGCGCAGTACGGCGAACCACACGTCGGGGCGGAAGCCGGATTGGCGGGGAGCTGCTGTGGATACTGAGGAGGAGCCTCGGAGCCAACGTCCACACCGAAGGTGGCCTGTGCATGAAGATCGCGCTCGTCGTCATGTCGGTATTGACTCTCGTGCTCGGTCTGGTCGCGTACAACAAGGGCGTGCACATGCGCGCGCTGCAGCAGAGCGGGACGATGCTGAAGGAGACACTGCCCTTCCTGCTGCCCCTCCTGGTGGTCGCCTTTGTGCTGGCGGGATTCGTGCGTGAGCTGGTGCCCGAGGAGGTCATCGCCCGGTGGGTCGGAGCGGAGGGAGGCCTGAAGGGGATCTTCATCGGAAGCGCGGCGGGGAGTGTGACGCCGGGCGGTCCGTACGTTACACTGCCGATCGCAGCGTCGTTCGCCAAGTCCGGCGCGAGCGTGGGGATCGTCGTGGCGTTCATGACGGCCTGGTCGCTGTGGGCGGTCGGGCGGCTGCCGATGGAGCTCGGCATCCTGGGGCCGCGCATCACACTGATACGCATCCTGTCAACAGCCATCTTCCCGCCCATAGCGGGGCTGCTGGCGGTCCTGATCGATCGCTGGCTCCCGGGGCCGGGCGGATGAACAGTGCAAGCAATCCGAAGGAGGCCGGAACAATGGCAGTCACAATCACGGTGAAGTCGGGCACATGTCACGGCGGATTCCACGAGGTCGGGCAGGAGACGCAGGTGGAGCGCGGGACGCCGGCGGGGATGTGCTGGGGAGCATGCGGCGCAGTTCTACCGTACCTCACGGCGCTGCGATTCGGCGCAGATTTCCCCTGGGAGTCGGAGAAGGGCTGCGCCGTCATCCACTGCCCGGATCCGAAGGGGATCGTGCTGGAGCTGCGGCGGGAGGACTAGGGACGGATACCGCCGGGCCGGGAGGAAGGTGGAGCAGTATGAATACGTACATGCAGATGGCCGGCCTCGGCGTTCACATCGTGCTGGCGGCCGTCCTCTTCGGTCTCGCCGTCTGGGGATACATCGCCACACGGCTCAATGGCATGCTGCTGCTCGGCGTCTGGGTCCTCTGGGATCGCGTCCTGGCCTGGCCGCTCAACATACTCATCATGCGTTGGTACGGGACGGGGGGCCGGAGCGGGACGCCGGGCATGGAGTACCCGCAGTTCATGATGGTCGCCACGCAGGGGCGGCAGGTCATTGGCGCCATCCTCCTCGCGGTGGCCGTGGCGGTGTTGATCCTGGAGATCAAGCGGCTGCGGGAGGCGGAACGCGGCTCAGCTTGACGGTGCATAGGGGCGGTGTTAGAATTGCCGGGCCGCCGATTTGGGCAATCCTGTACACTATTCGGGAGGGTATTTGATGGCCGAAGTTCGCTTTGGGCTCATTGGCGTCAATGGGATCGGTGGGACGCACCGGCGTCATCTGGAGGCCATGGATGACGTCAAGATAGCCGCCGTCTGCGACATCGTGGAGGAGTGGGCGAAGGAGGCCGGGGAGCAGTACGAGTGCCCGTGGTTCGTGGACTACAACGACCTCGTGGCGCGGGACGACATAGACATCGTCTCGGTGCTCACCCCGCACTATCTGCACGCACCGATGGCTATCGCCGCCGCCCAGAGCGGCAAGAACGTGTTCGTCGAGAAGCCGCTGTGCATGGCGGTGAGCGAGGCGGACGCGATGATCAAGGCGGCCAGGAAGAACAACGTCAAGCTTGGCGTCTGCCACCAGAACCGCAGCAGCGGCTCGAACCGCCTGCTCAAGAAGATGATCGCCGCGGGGGAGATCGGGGAGCTGTGGCGCGTGGTGATGCTTGCCTGCGGCGTCCGGACGCAGGCGTACTACGGCACGGGGGAGTGGCGCGGCAAGTGGAGCACCGAGGGCGGCGGTGTGCTCATCAACCAGCACGTGCACGAGATCGACACGCTGCAGTACCTCGTGGGCAAGCCCACGCTCGTGGGAGGGAACATCCAGACGATCTGCCACGACATAGCAGTGGAGGACCTGGCGACGGCGTTCATTCACTTCGGGAATGGCGTGGACGGTCTGTTCCAGACCTCGAACATCGACGGGGCGGCATTCAACGGCATCCAGATCGCCGGCAGCAAGGGGCTCCTCGTGAGCAGCGGCGGGCTGCGCATCGGCCGACCGGAGATGCCGAGCGATCAGTTCGTGCGGGAGAACCCGGAGAAGTTCGCCAAGTGCCAGGTGACGTGGGAGGACCTGGAGCCCGAGGAGGGCCCGTCGGGGCACCCGGCGATGATCCGGGACATGATCGAGGCGGTCGTAGACGACCGGCAGCCGGAGGTGCACGGGGAGGAAGCGCGGACGGCCATCGAGATACTCAACGCCATCATCCTGTCGGGGAAGCGGCAGAAGATGGTGCCGATACCGGTGGATCGCGCGGAGTATGACGAGCTGCTCGCGGAGCTCAGTGCCGATGAGTGATGAAGTCGTCCTGCGAACGCGGGGCCTCACGAAGCGCTTCGGCAAACGCCGCGCGGTGGACGGACTGGACCTGGAGGTGAGGCGCGGGCAAGTGTACGGGTTCCTGGGCCCCAACGGCGCCGGGAAGACAACGACGATACGCATGCTGCTCGGGCTGGTGCGCCCGAACAGCGGCGATGCGAAACTGCTCGGCGTCTGCATCAGGCGGCGACGTCTCGAGGCATTGCGGAGGGTCGGCGCCATGGTGGAGACGCCGGCCTTTTATGGGCACCTGAGCGCGGAGCGCAACCTGGCGCTGCTCGCCTCCCTCTCCGGCGGGGCCACGGGGGAGCGCATCCGGTACGCGCTGGACGCCGTGGGGCTCACCGGCCGCGAGCGCGATAGGGTGCGCACGTACTCCCACGGCATGAAGCAGCGCCTGGGGATCGCCCAGGCGCTGCTCCCGCACCCGGAGCTGCTCGTGCTCGACGAGCCCGCCGGCGGGCTCGACCCGGAGGGGCTGCGGGAGGTGCGGGATCTGATTCGGCGGCTGGGAGAGGAGGAGGACCTCACCATATTCCTCTCGAGCCATCTGCTGCACGAAGTGGAGCACACGTGCACGCATGTGGGTATCATCCGCGAGGGGCAGCTCGTGGCGAGCGGGAGCGTGGCGGAGCTGCTGGGGAGCGAGAAGCAGACAGCCACGCTCGAGGTGGACGACGCGGGGCGCGCCTCCGAGGTGTTGGCCGGGCAGTCCTTTGTCGCGGTGGCGGCCCTGGGCGACGGCCGGCTCAGCGTGGTCGCCGAGCCCGACCGGCTGGCGGAGGTGAACGCCCTCCTGGTGTCCGAGGGCGTCCGCGTATCGGCGCTCGTGCCGGAGCGGACGTCGCTGGAGGAGATGTATCTGCGGATCGCCAGCGGGGAAGGCAGTGCCGAGGGGGAGGGCGGAGTGCAATGAAGCTCGGGACGGCGCTGCGCGTCGAGTTGGTGAAGCTGTATCGCAGGCCGTCCACGTACCTGGGGCTCGCGGTGCTCGCGGTGCTCGTGGCGCTCATCGTCATCGGGACGTCGTACCACGATCCCGCGGGACAGCTTCGGCGCTCTCTGTCCGATGACTTCGTTGTGGCCGGGAAGCTGGTGGCCGGGCCCTTCGTGGCATTCGTGATCCTGATCCCAAGCTGTGTACTGTTTCTGCCCGTGCTCGCGAGCATGGTGGCCGGCGACCAGATAGCCGCCGAGCGTCGCAGTGGCACGCTGCGGACGCTCCTGACGCGCCCGGTGGCCCGCGGCACCGTGTACGCGGCGAAGTTCCTCATTTCAGCGCTGC
>JASFTE010000099.1:0-10681 GCA_050114035.1 Armatimonadota bacterium
GTCGAGGGCGGCGTCTTCCTGGACAAGGCGATGGCCGCCAACCGGTAGTGCGAGAGTGGCGGAGGTCGCCGGTCCGTCCGCCGCCTGCCTGCGCCGGGGTCTCCACTCAGAGGGCTCACAATGACATCGACCGCAGAGCCGCTCAGCCAGCGGATGAAGGGCTCCCTCGGCATGGTGATCCCAGTGTGGTACCCGGAGGATATGAGGGCGGGGACGATGAGGGAGCTGCTGTCGCTCACCCTCAGCGATGTGGAGCTATTCGTGCACATGGAGAACGTCGTCCTGCACGTGGACGGCTGCCCGCGGGTGGCCCCGATCGTGGAGGAGCTGCGAGACGAGGCCTGGCAGCGCCTCGGGAGCAGCTTCGACGTGTCGATGAAGGAGGAGAATCTCGGGAAGGGCGGGGCCGTGGCGTTGGGCTACGAGCGGCTGCTCGAGCGACAGGAGCTGCAGTTCGTCTGCACTCGCGACGGTGACGGCGACCACTCCATCTACGACCTCCCGCACCTGTACCGCCTCGCGAGGCAGATTCAGGGCGCGGAGCAGACCGATCTCGTCGCCGTCTGCGGCAGACGCTTCGGCCGCCATCGGCCTCTGGGGCTCTGGCGCGGCGAGTACGAGGCGGTGATGGCCGAGCTGATCTGGGAGGGGCTGAAGTGTGCTCTCGCCCGTGATGGCCGGGCGCTCAACACGCAGTACCTCAATTCCTACGGCCGAGTTCCCGACGTCCAGAGCGGCTACAAGGTCTACTCTCGCGCCGCCGCCACCCTCGTCACCGAGGGGCTGTGGCGCGCGAACCGGGAGCATCCGGACCTGGGAATGCTGGGTTGGGGCGTGGAGATCGTGCCGGCCGTCGAGATCGTCCTGGCCGGTGGCGTGTATGGCGAGATGATGCGCACCACGTACGAGACGCAGCCCGTCAGCACGTTCGACCAGTCGCAGCGAAACGAGGAGTACGCGCGCGAGGCGATCTGGGTGCTGAAGCGACTGGAGATCGCTCCGCCCGCGGCCGCGCGGCTCCTGGACGGCATCATCCCGCGCACGGCGCTGTACCAAGACGGCGCCGGGCGCCGCGAGCTGCTGGCCATGCGGGCACTTGTGCTCGAAGGGCTTGGGCACGACGCCGCCGATCCCGATGAGCCCATCCGGGTCCCGGAGTTCTTCTAGCGGCGGGGGGCAGTCACCGCGGCGTTATCCGGTAGACGGGCAGCTCGATGGGCGTCTTGGCGCGCTGCGTGTAGCTTGTCGGGATCTTGGGCACGCGGAGATTGCGCAGGCGCAGGCCGTCTGCCAACGGCCCCACCTCGACCCGAGCGCCCGTGGGCCCTCCGGTCATCTCATCGACTGCCTCGACGCGTCCGGCGAAGGCCACGTCGATCTCCACAGGCTCCGCGTACAGCCCCTCCGCCCTGCGCGTGAAGGCCGTCACGTAGGCGACACCGTTGGGCTTGCGGAACACCACTGGCACGACGCCGTCCTCGCGCTCCATCTCCCTCAACGTGCCAACGCGGCGGCCGTCGGCGGCGAGCACCTCGGCGTCGAATAGCTCCCTCAAGAAGGCGAACGTCTCCCGGCCCTGCAGGCGCTGGAGGAAGTCCTCGGCCTCGGCCGACCGGGGGTACGCTCCGCAGGCGACCATGGTCAGCCCGGCGTGAGTCGTGTAGTCCAGCCGCCAGCGGAAGGGCGCGCTCAGCTCATCCCAGGCCACCGTTCGTTGGCTGTTCGGAGCGAAGTCATCAAGGTCCCGTGCCTGCTCTTCGCCGTCACTGCGAATCGTGAGGCGGCAATCCCGCGCCCAGTAGTCTCGACAGTAGGTGATGCGCAGTCCTCGTCTGCCATCGGCGGTGACCTCGAAGTCTCGCCACAGATGCCACAGCCCCCAGCACGCCAGCTTCGGCTGGCGATCGAATGTCATGACGCCGAAGTTGGTGAAGCCCTTGTCCCAGGCATTCACGTTCACCTTGGAGTAGTCGTAGTCGTAGAAGCAGTAGTTGGTCCCGCCGGACGTGCCGGCGGCGAGATACGTGTTCCAGCGATTCGGGTAGTTCCACGCGTGGATCTTCTCGAGCACGGGCGTATTGGGTCCACCGAGGTAGGCCTGCGGCATGTAGACGTTGGCGCCGAACTCCGTGTTCACGTACGGGCGCTCGTCGCACCCCTGGAACTCCATGAACTCCTCAAGCGGCGGCCAGTTGCGGTCCTTGGACAGGTACGTGTTGTGCAGGTACACGTCGAGGAAGCCCGGCGCACGATAGCCGAAGGCGCAGTTCGAGTAGCCCTGCGGCAGCATCGGATCCATGGGCCTGGCGATGTTGCAGCATCGCGCCAGGAGGTAGTCCAGCCGGTCGAAGGTGCGCAGCGGGATCTGCCCGGCCCAGCCGTCCCCCGTGACCTGCTCGTTGCCGTGCTGGATGATCAGCGTGCGCGGGTTGCTCGCCACCGGTCGGCAGCGCTCGTCGTGGCCCTTGAGGTACTGGGCGAGGCCCTTCCGGAACTGGGCGTCCGTGGCCGCCTTCTTACAGAACTGGGCCGGCCCGCGGCCCGTCATGATGATGCCCATGAAGCCATACTTGTCCAGGTAGTCGGTACTGCGAGCGCGGACCGTGTTGGCGCATAGCGACCGGAGGTACTCCGCGTCGGCGTCGTTCAGGTTCCGCGGCAGTGTGCCCTTCACGAGGAACGGCTCGCCGTTCACGTAGAGCCGCGGGCCGCGGACCTCCACCAGCGTCGTGGCGACGGTGACCGTCGTCTCGCCGCCGGGCCACGTGACGCGGATGTCGAGCGTGCCGATGCGCGGGGGCAGCGAGAGCCAACGCGACAGGCCGCCCGTGGGCGAGTGGATCTCCACGTACAGGCGGCCATCGTTCTGCGAGACGCGCCTGGCGGAGACGGGCCCGGCGGGTTCCCTGTCCAGCCGCACGACGACGGGCTCGTCTTTTGTCCAGTGGTCACCCGGCACCGGCGTGGGATCGGTCGGCCGCGGCGCTGTGAACAGGTCGGGGAGGGGGATAGACCGCGGCAGTTGCGGCCCACGCTGGGGGCTGCCCCGTCCCAGGATGAGGAAGCGGTCTTCGCCCCGGACGGGGACCTGCTGGTCGCCGTCCTGGAAATCCGCCCACCTCAGGTCGCGCGTGCAGACTGGCGTGCGGAGACCGAAGACGGTGTCCGGCGTGGCCTCGGCTCGAACGTGGATGCCGTCTACGCCGAACCCTGTCCCGGATCGCCACTGTGCACGCCGCTCGTCCGCGCCCTGCCACTCGTCGCCGGCCTCGAAGCTGTAGGGCTCCACCTGGAGAAGACGGCCGCTGCGTACCTCGAGCGTCCCGTCCCAGCGGCTGTTGATGCCCCACAGAACGAAGAACTCGACCTCATCCGCGCGCGCCGTGGCGAGGGCGGCGATCTGCACGAGAAGGCCTATGACGGCAAAGCTCACGCGTGCCACTGTCTGTATGACCTCGTCGCACTACCCCGCGGGCCGACAGCTATTCGAACAGCTTGCTCAGGTTCCGTCCGAGGATCTTCTCCTGCGTCGCCGCGCTGAGCTGCAGCTCTTCCGAGAAGAGCTTCAGATCGGTATTCAGCTTGGCGCGCAAAGCCTCCGGGTCCGTGGCGTTGCTGCAGTCGCTGCCGTAGATCAGGTAGTCGGCGCCCGGGTATTCGAGCGCCTTCCGCAGCGCATCGGCGCGCCAGGCCGGCGGCGTGCCGGGGGTGATGTCAATGTACATCTGGTGCTGGGTGGTCTCGCCCCGGTAGAGCGCCGCGCGGAACCGGCCGCAGGTGGCGAGGCACTCGTCGGTCCACGGCCAACTTATGTGGGCGAGTGCGAACTTGATGCCGGGGAAGTGCAGCAGCGCCTCGTAGTGCACCGGGCGACAGAAGCGGGAGGAGTCCTTGAAGCCGAACAGAATGCCGGAGTGGAAGAGCATGGGCACGCCCAGCTCCTGCACCTTCTCATACACCGGGAAGAGGGCCTCGTCGTACGGGTACCAGTGGTCGGGGATCATCTTGACTCCCTTGAGCCCGCAGTCGGCGATGGCCCGCTCCGTCTCCTCGGCGGCGATGGGCAGGCGGGGCTCGATCCAGGCGAAGCCGATGATGCGCTCGGGATCGGCCCTGGCGACCTTCGCCATGAAGTCCGTGGACTCGCGCTGTCCCTCCTCGCTCTCGCCCCGGTATGGCGCAAAGAGGCAGATGCGATCGATCCCGGCATGGTCCATCGCGCGCAGAATGTCCGCGCCGTTCTCGGTCCCGCGTGAGTGTACGTGGCAGTCGCAGATCACGGTTGGTCCTTCCCGTCTCGCGGCTGAGCATTGACCCCTGGTCCCGCCGGTCAGAACTCCGTCCCACTCGTGAACGTGAACCCCTCCACCTTCATCGCCGGCAGCACCATGCCGCTCACACGCTCCGCCGGCGACATGGCCGCCACATTGCTCAGCATGGTCAGCACGCTCTCGTTGAACCGCATGTTCTTCAGGCCGTGCTTGATCTCGCCGCCCTCGATCCAGAAGGTCCCATCCCGCGTCATGCCGGTGACGATGAGCTTCATGGGATCGACGGTCCGCAGGTACCACAGCCTGGTCATGAGGATGCCGGCCTCGGTCTCCTTGATCATGTCATCGAGACTCACGTCCCCGTCCGAGAACACGAGCGATGTCGGGTACGCGCCGCCCGTGTTGCTCCCGCCCGACCCGTGCCCGGTGGGCGCGACGCCGTGCTTCTTCGCCGTCAGCCGATCGTAGACCAGGTTGGCCACCACGCCCTTGTCGATGAGCGTCACTTGCTCCCGCGGCAGACCCTCGCCATCGTAGGGGCGGCCCTGCAGCAGCGGATGGTACGGGTCCGAGGTGATGGTGATGTTCTCGCCCACCACCCTCTGCCCCACCTTGCCGACGAAGCAGCTCCGCCCCTCATCTACTGCCAGGGCGTTGAACTCGCTCGTGATGAAGCCCACCATGTTGGCGACGGCCCGGGGCTCGAGGATCACCGTGTACTGCCCCGGCTCAACCTCGCGTGGCTCTCGCCCGGCGAGGGCCTTGGCGATGGCGCGCCGGCCCAGGGCCTCCGGGTCCACGTCCGCCGCCCGATGCGACGAGTTCCCGCCCCAGCCGGTGCTGTCGTCGGCGCTGGCCGTGACGCTGAAGCTCACCGATGAGCTCTGATGATAGGCGAACACACCGGCCGAGTTGGCTCGAGCGCCAGCGGATGCGCCGTTGGAGAAGGACCCGGCGGCCGTCAGGCCATTGTCCCGGCACGCGGCCACGACGCCGCCCACTCCCGCGGCGCGCTCCGCCGGCCCGAGCGAGTCGGTGGCTGCCGCCGGGTCGTAGGACTCCACCTCACGGTACTCCTGCGGCCCGATGAGCGGCAGCAGTTCGGGATCCGGCTCACTCAGCTTCGCCGCCTCCGCGGCAGCATCGAGCATCCGTCGCAGGGCGGCGTCATCCGACTCACTCGCCGACGCGCTCCCGAGCCGCTGCCCGATACGCACGCGCACGGACACGCTCTCGGCCGTCTGCGCCACATTCTGATGGATCGAGTTCTCCGCAAAGCGGGTCAGCGCACTGGCGCTGCTGCCGATGAACGCCTCCGTGCCATCGGCCGGCGACATCTCCAGGACCCTGTCGAGGATCTCACGCGCCTGCTTCTTACTCAGCATAGCCCACACCCACTTTCACGTTGCGGAATCGTGTCGGCGCTGCGCCATGCGACATCCGTGCCGTCTGGCTCGGCTCACCTTTGCCGCAGTTGGGCACGCCCCAGAGCACGAAGTGATCCTCATCGCAGATGGCATCGCACGAGTTCCAGAACTCCGTCGTGATGCCCTCATACGTGGGGTTCTTCAGCATGCGCGTGCGCTTGCCGTCCTTGATCTCCCACCCGATTTCGGTGCCGAACTGGAAGTTGACGCGCTGCTGGTCGATGCTCCAGCTACGATTGCAGTCCACGAAGACGCCGTCCTTCGTGTCTGCGATGAGCCCCTCGAGCGTCCACTCGCCCGGCATAAGGCTGATGTTGGTCATGCGGATGATGGGCAAGCGCCGCCAGCCCATGGCGCGCATGGCGCCCCGGCTGCGCTCTTCGGCGATCACCGGCGCCGTCTCGCGCGAGGTGAGGTAGCCGACGAAGAGGCCGTCCCGCACGATGTGCCACTTCTGCGCCTTCACCCCCTCGTCGTCGTAGCCGATGGTGGCCAGTCCCCGCGGCACAGTGGAGTCGGCGGCGAAGTTCACGATGTCGGATCCGTACTTCAGCGTCCCGAGCTTGTCGGTGGTGATGAAGCTCGTACCCGCGAAGTTCGCCTCCGTGCCGAGCACACGATCCAGCTCCGACGGATGGCCGAGGGATTCGTGGATCTGCAGCGCGAGCTGGTCCCCGCCGAGGATGAGGTCCCTGGTGCCCAGTGGGCACTGGGGCGCCGTGAGCAGCGCGTCGGCCTCCTCAGCAACCCGCGGCGCGTTCTCCAGCAGCGGCAACTCCCGCACCATCTCGTAGCCGCGACCCGTCACCTGGCCGCGGTGGGAGCTGGGGAAGGAGCGGCGCTGTTGATCGCCCCCACGGACGGCCGTCGCCATGTATCCGGCGGAGCTGGTGAGCAGATTCTGCTGGATGATGCTCCCCTCGGTGCTCGCGAAGAGCTGCCGCTCCCAGTCGAAACCCAGCCAGCCTACGGCCACGGCAATGCTCTTCACCTTCCGGAGCTCGGCGTTGATCTGCAGCAGCAGATCGACCTTCTCGCCGAGCGGGACGTCAAACGGATCTTCCTCGTGCGGCGTCTCCCACACATCCTCGTAGGCATCCTCCGCCGCGAGCCGGACTGGCTCGTCCTGGACCGTGGCGCTCGCCTTGCCGATCTGCACCGCCTCCGCCGCCACCCGCTCCACCTCCGCCTTCTCGAGGCGACTGCTGGAAGCGAAGCCCCACGAGCCATCGGCGATGACCCGCACCCCGAAGCCCAGGTCCTCGTCACTGTGGATGTGGGACACCTTCTCGTTCTTCGTCCCCACATCTTGCGACCGCGTCTCAATGATGCGCACGTCGGCGTAGCTGGCCCCGTGCGTCTTCGCCACGTCGAGCGCCAGCAGCGCCAGCTCCTTCTGTGCCGGATCCGGCCCGGCCTGTTTGCCCGTGCCAGACAAGCTATCACCCCCTGCCGCGCGCGCATCCCACGCACGCGGCGATTCACGCTCAGTGGCCCCTACTTCCCCGCCGCACCGCGGGCCTCCTCTGCCTCACCACAGCCGCCCTCTCATCCGCCAGGAACAGCCTTGACGCTGGCGGAGAAGACTGATATACTGAAAAGCGGATTTACGGAAATACCGCCAGGCGGTGATGGAGATGCCATACGTGGGGAAAGTGAAAGTGTGGAAACGGGGGCAGATGACCCTCCCGGTGAAGCTCCGCAGAAAGCTGGGCATGGAGGACGGAGGCATGTTGAGCGTGTACGAGATGGGGAGAGGGGTCTTCATAGTGCCAGACGAGCTCGTTCTTGATCGTCTGGCCCGCGAGGTCGAAGAGATCGCGGATCGCGAGGGCGTCACCTTGGAGGACATGCTCGCGGCTCTGGCGGAGGATCGACGCGGCGATGTGGAGCCACCCTCCGTCGCCGCCCGCCGCGCTGCGGCGGCGGACGCATACACCGACGGTGATGAATGACGCCAGTAGTGTTCATTGACTCCAGTGTGTGGATCGCAGCGCTCCGATCCCGGTCAGGTGGCTCGCTCCAAGTCCTGCGGTTGTCGGCACTCGGGGTAGTCGAGCCCGTCGTCTCGTCCGAAGTCCTCAGCGAGGTGGACCGTAACGTACGGAAGAAGCTGCCTGGTGCACTGCGAATGTACGCGCACACACTCGCTACGCTGCGCCCGACCGTCCAGGCCACCCCATCGCCTGAGGCAATCGAGGACGCCGCTCAGCTCGTCCATCCCAAGGACGCCGCCATCCTCGCCGCAGCGCTCCAAGCCGGCGTGGACTACCTCGTCACCCTCGACAGGCGTCACTTCGGACCGGCTGCCCCCCACGTTGCTGCGTCGATCCGGATCGTTACGCCGGGCGAGCTGCTGCGCAACCTGCTCCCAGATGGATAGCCGTGCATGAGGAGGCTTCGCATGAGAATCGGCCGGTGCCCGCGCGCGCCCGAGGCCCTGGTGATCCTGTTGACCCTCTGCGCCTCCGCGGGCTCAGCGGCCGGGAGGCTGCCGCTCACCCCGAGCATGGTCGTGAACGAAAGCGAGGTCGGGGACCCGACAGTCCTGGTTGACGAACAGGACCTCGTCGGCGATCCGCCGCGGGGATCCCCGGAGACCCGGTGGGCCGTCGGCGGGCAGCACTACGGCAAGTTCCCCCTGCGTGCGTACGTCGACCTCGGCACGGTCCGGCATCTGTCTGCTATCTGGCTCTACGACAGCAACGGCGTGGGCGACTTCAGGGTGTCCTACGGTTCTCCGGGCGAGTGGACCGAGCTGTTCACCGACGACTGCGGCACGTACAAGAAATGGCAGCCTCACACGGCCGAGGTGTCCACCCGCTACCTACGATTCGCGATGCTCCACCCTCAGGCAATCGTCGCCGAGGTGGCTGTCTACGAGCAGACCGAGCAGGAACACCAGGCCATGCTGCGCGAGCGCCGCCTCATGGCAGCAGCCATCGAAGAGGCCCGAAACCGGCCACTGGTGGATGCCGGCGAGCCGTTCGGCGAGCTGCGCCTCGTGGACGAGGTCCGGTGCGGCGACCGCGGCGACGATCATCTCTTCGCCGAATCCCCCGCCAGCGCCAGCAAGGTCGAGACCATCTTGGGCAGACCGTGCCGCGTCTTGCCGAACGCGGGCGAGGCGAAGTTCTTCGCCTACCGCATCGGCCGGCGCAAGCTGCTCGAGCCCGGCGCCGCCTACGTACTGACCGTGGAGTACCCGGAGGACAGGCCACGCACGCTGTTCATCCAGAACCGTGGCGCCGAGTATGCGCGCGGATTCAGCACGGGCGCGGCGCTTGGCGACGTGCTCTACACGCATACGGACAACAACTGCGAATCCCTCGACTTGCCCCTGTCCGGGGAGTTCCGGACGTGGCGGACCCTGTTCTTCCTGCACGATCGCTTCCCCGACCTCGCGCTGCCGCGAGGAGCGGGCCCGCGGCCGCTGGTGCCCAGGGACGGCTTCTGGGTCGTGGTCACGCAGTCCCAAGCGGCCAACGCGCCTCTGTCTAACGGCGCCGCCGTGGCGCGCATCCGGCTCTTCGAGGCGGGGGAGCCGGCAGCATTCAACGTGGAGCTGAATCTGCCGCCCGAGGGGCTGCCCCGCCGTCACCTCTTCTGGCGCGAGGAGATGTCGGACGGCGTCATCATCAGCCGCAACGAGCAAGAGCGCGGCGTCAGCGATGACACCGACTGGTACGAGCAAAAGGCGCGCCTCATGCAGTTCCTCGGCATGCGCACGTACTGCAAGGACCTGCTGGAGTTCGGCCACAACCAGGGCTGGTACTGCGGCGATAGCGACGAGTGGTACAACCGCAGCAAGCATCCGGACCGCTGGCGGCGGCAGCTCGACATGCTGGGCAAATACGGCTTCGACGTGCTGCCCTACTACGAGTACGCGGGCAGCGTGGGCAAGCGGGGGGTGGGACGACGGATCGGCTGCGAGACGCTCGGCGGCGCGAAGGACTACACCCACATCACGTGGAGCGAGAAGTTCCACGCCGACATCACCGACCATGACGTGCTCGCCGATGCCAAGCGCCTCCTGGAGGCGACCATCGTACGGCACAAGGACCGGGTGAACTTCCTCGGCGCGTGGTTCCGCATCCGGCCGAGCCACATCCCCATGAGCTTCTCGGACCGCTGCCTTGCCCGGTTCGCCAAGGAGACGGCCGTTGCCGCGCCCGCGACTCGGGAGCGGCTACGGGACGACGCCGACCTCCTGGCCCGGTACTACACGTGGTGGCTCGGAAAGCGCCGTGACTTCCTGATCGAGCTGCGCGACTACTTGCGCTCATCCGGCGTCAACCCGAACGCCGTGATCCTCTTCACCGCCCACGCGGCCGAGCCGGGTCCCTCACTGCCCGGCTGGGGCAAGCGCATCGTCACCGACGATGTCGCCAGATGGACCGCCCCCCTGGCCAGCCCCGAACATGCCAAGGTCTCGGCCATCGACTACGGCCACGTGCTGCGCGACGACCTCCACCTGCAGGCCGCCCTCAGCCCGCCAAAGACGTGGGGCGACTGGGAATGGCAGCACTCCTGCCCGCAAGCCGATCCCGCGAGCTACGCCGACACTGACGGTGTGCTGATGACGTATCCGTTCAATCGCGCCTACACGGTCTCGTCGCCGAAGGCGCTTGGCGCATTCCGCACTCGCTCCGGCCTGGCCGCTCTGCGGCACGGGCCGCTCAACGAGAACACCATGCACGAGGAGCTCGGCTACTTCGTGTCCGACGTGGAGCTGGCCGGGCCCTTCTGCATGCTGGCCGAGGCTCGGGCCGTGGCCTATGGCGACCCGCGCTACATTGGTTACCTGTCCTCGAGCAGCTTCAACCGCGGCTTCCCGGAGTACGTGCGGGCATTCAATGCGGCGTTCCTCGCGCTGCCGGCCCTGCCCAGTGAGATCGTGGACGACGCGTCACCAGATCCGGACATCGTCGTGCGGGCCATCGCGACAGAGGATCACGGCACGTATGTGGCCATAGTCAACGT
>JASFTE010000100.1:0-10667 GCA_050114035.1 Armatimonadota bacterium
AGTTACAGACCAGGCTGCCCTGCGTGCCCTCGAACTGGCACCCGATGCCCTTCTCGGCCGCGCCGGGCACATCCGGGATGCTGGTCGTCCAGTAGACCCTCAGCCCCCCGGGGAACTCGTAGTCCACATCGATGCGCGCGGGGGTGTCCGAGATGCCCTCGGCCGTCTCCCCGCGGGCGTCCGCGGTCAGCGGCTGGCCGGGGTGCATCGCCCAGAAGAAGATGTCGGCGATGTGGCACCAGAAGTCGGCGTACACGCCGCCGGAGTAGTCCCAGAAGTGGCGGAAGCTGCGGTGGCACCTCTGGGGGACGTACGGGTGATACGGCGCCGGGCCCAGCCACGTATCCCAGTCAAGCTCCGGCGGAGGCTCCTGCGGGTCCGGGTAGCCCATATTGCCGCTCCCGCCGGTCTTCCAGAGGCGGACGGTCTTGATGTCGCCAAGCACGCCGGATCGCACCAGCTCGACGACCCGGTGGTAGTTGCCGCCGGCGTGGATCTGCGTCCCGAGCTGGAACACGCGCTTGTAGCGGCGCCCGCTTGTCAGCATCGCCCGGCCCTCGGCGAGATTGTGCGACAGCGGCTTCTCCGAGTAGACGTCCTTGCCGGCCTGGAAGGCCAGGATGGTGATCAGCGCGTGCCAATGGTCGGGCGTGGCGCAACTGATGGCGTCGATGTCGCGGCGGTCGAGCACCTCGCGGAAGTCGTAGCAGACCTGGGCCTTGGTCTCCGGGCGCTTCTCCTTGAGACGCTGCAGCGTGGCGTCGGCGTGGTTCTTGTCCACATCGCAGACCGCCGCGATCTCCACGTCGCGGAAGCTGGAGAACCAGCGCACATGGCCGTTGCCCATGCCGCCGACGCCGATGTGAGCGGTTACGATCTTGTCGTTCGCGCTCTGCGCCCGGGAGCCACTTGGCAGTATCAGCAGGCCCGCCCCGGTCCCGAGCCCGATCTTCCCCGCGCGCGACAGGAACCGGCGTCTGTTCATTGCGCCCTTGGCGTGTTCTGGGCTCATCGACACGCCAGTCCTCCCGGGATTGCCCCCATGGGGGCAGCACTACGACACCAACCGCTCCACCAGGAGATCCTCGAAGGCTGACACATCCCTCCAGCGCATTGCGCAATGGAGCACGCGCCCGCTGCTGTCCCGGTTCCCATGGAGGTCCTCCTCGACATGCCCATCGCCGCACCACCTCTCGATGGTGGACAGTTCGTCGGCCGCCCGGCACACCCTTCGAGCCCCTGTCGCGTCGGCGTGGCCATTGGACTTCTTCGGGGGGACAGGGGGCAGGAACGCCGATGGGTGGCGCTGAAGGACCCCGTGCTCAGCACCGAGGAGGTGGACCATGCCGCGCACCGCTCTGATGGCCGCCACGATGGCAGTCGCCGTCTGCTGCGTCGCGCAGGCCGCCGGGGAGGACGTGAAGCCGATGGACAATGCCGACTGCATCAAGCCCTACGAGGCCGAGCGGCGTTACTGGCAGTACAAAGGCGAGCCCGTGCTGCTCATCGGCGGCTCCAAGGACGACAGCCTTTTCCAGATCCCCGACCTCGAGGAGCACCTCGACCTGCTCGCCGGCGTCGGCGGGAACGTCATCCGCAACACCATGAGCGACCGGCAGGACTTCGGCTTCGAGGTATACCCCTTCGCCAGGCTCGACAGCGGCAAGTACGATCTTGACCAGTGGAACGAGGAGTACTGGCGGCGCTTCGAGACCATGCTCAGGCTCACCGCCGAACGCGACATCATCGTGCAGATCGAGGTCTGGGACCGGTTCGACTACTCGCAGAGCCAGTGGGTCGCCCATCCCTACAACCCGGGCAACAACGTCAACTACACGAGCGAAGAATCGGGCCTCGCCGCGGACTACCCCGCCCCCGCCTGGCGCGACCGGCAGCCCTTCTTCCACAGCATCCCGGGAATGCCGATGTACGAGGACCGGCTGAATGTTGTGCGTGGATACCAGGAGCGCTTCGTCCGGCAGATGCTCTCTCACAGCCTGCGCTACGGGCACGTGCTCTACTGCATGAACAATGAGACCTCGACCCCCGTTGCGTGGGGCAAGCACTGGATGGCGCTCATCCAGGCGGAGGCGGCCGCGGCGGGCGTTGAGGTCTACACGACTGACATGTTCGATGATGTCTGGCGACCGCATCGCTCGGGGAAGCTGAAGCACGCCTTCGACAGCCCGGACATCTACCCATTCATCGACATCTCGCAGGTCAACAGTCGCAGCTTCGGCCAGGAGCAGTGGGACCTGTTGATGTGGATCCACGCGCAGAACACGGACGCGCCGCGCCCGCTCAACAACACGAAGATCTACTGCGACGGGGAGACCAGTTGGGGCTCGGGCACGCCGAAGGACGGGCCCGAGCGCTTCTGGCGTCAGTTGCTGGCCGGCGCGGCCTCGGCGCGGTTCCATCGGGACGGCGGGGGCATCGGGCTCAACGAGCTCGCCCAGGCGTGCATCAAGTCGGCGCGGCTGGCCGAGGAGCGCATCCGGCTCTGGGACGTGGAGCCGCACATGGAGCTGCTGAGCGACCGCGACGCCAACGAAGCCTACCTCGCGGCCGACCCCGGCCGCGCCTACCTGCTGTTCCTCACCGACGGCGGCTCGGTCGCTCTGGACCTGCGCCGGGCGCAGGGCAACCTGCCCGGCCGCTGGATCGACGTGCGCGCCGGCGCCTGGGGCGACCGCTTCGAGACCACCACCGGCGACTGGGCCGCCATCAGCGCCCCCGGAGCGGGGCCGTGGGTCGCGACGCTCACGAAGTAGCGCCTGGCGGCCATCTAGTGCCCGCAGTGGATCTGCGCGAAGCGCCGGAAGGAGCGGTCGTACGTCTTCTCCACCTCTTGCGGGAAGCAGCAGCCGGGCAGTTGGCTCTGGGCCAGGTGGGACTGGATGCACTCGCAGCACCTGCCGCGCTTCTCGCAGGACATGTAGGTACAGGTGCAGTTGGATTCGTTCTTCACAAGTTGTGCGCACTCCATGAGCCGGGTAACTCCCTTCCTGTCACTGTGGCGTTGAGCCGGCATTCGACGCAGAGCGCCGCCGTCCCTACAGCGGGGCCATCGCCGCTCCCCGTTTTGTGCCGACGAGGGGGGATCGCATGGGCTTCGAGTTCACGGCTCCTGACTGGTTGGGTGGCTTGGTGTTCGGGGGTATCAGGACGGTCGGCATGGCGATCATCGCGGGGAAGTGGCGCCCGGGCGGGCGCACGCCCCCGATCTGCCCTGCGGGATCCCCGGGTTCATTGACATTCCCTTTCGACGACCGGGCCCTGCCATTCAGCGCCGCACGCGCACACGAAGCCCTCCAGTTCCCAGGTCCGCCGCGGGCACGGGGACGGAGACCCATTCGCCCCGCCTCTGCAGATCGGCGGCCTCCCAGTTGGCGCCGTCCGCTGACGCCTCGAGACCGAGCGCCTTGAACCCGATGGTCACGTCGGTGTTCCCGGACACGCTGTAGACCCGCTCCCCGACGCGGCGGACCGCGGCCCAGGTGCTCATGCGCACGCTGTCACCCACGCCGTACTCCCAGAGCCGGAGTGCGCCTCCCCTACCGAAGTCGGCCGCGGAGACGGGTTGGCCCTTCAGCCTGAACTCCGCGTCGCCCAACACGTCGGCGCGCCACCACCTGGTCATCTCGTCGTTGGACGCGACGAAGCCGCTCGTCAGACCGCCGAGGGCGCCCAGGGCGGGCGAGATCTGGCAGGTGACTCTCCCCTGCTCCGGGTCAACATCGGTCACGATGGAGCGGAAGTAGTCGGCTCCCCGGGTGACGGTGATCGCGTTGCCCCGGACGGAAGCGCTCGTGTAGCTGGTGGTGCGCTCCGGCGACCCGATCTCAAAGATGCCGCCCGAGAGCGAAGCGGGCCACGGGCGGTCGAGGGTGATCTGCCTGGTCAGGTAGTCCACGGCGGTCACCCGGGCGCCGTACTCCCGCTGCGCCGGACGGATCTCGACGTCGGCCGTCCTCAGCAGCGTGCCGCCGGTGAGCGCGGCCGCGCGGAGGGCGCCTCCGTCGGTGGAGACGGACGCGAACTCCCCCGAAACCGTCACGTCGCCGGCCGTGCGCGTCTTGTCGGGCCGGCCGTCGCTGAAGCAGAGGTCGGTCTGCCCGGTGGTCGTAGTGATCCGGACGGCGACGGCCCGGAGCGCGTCGTTCTCGTTGTCGGCGATGGGCACCAGCGCACGCTGGGCGATGAACGGATCCCCCGCGTAGGGCTCGTAGAGCGCCGTGAACGCGGACTCGAGGTTCTCCCCTCGGCGCTGCGCCATCTGGCACGTGTACCGGTAATCCCACTTGTGGCACACGGCGTCGGCCTGCATCACGCGGAGGCCCTCTGCACCGAGGAGATGCAGCCGCGTGTGCTTGCGGGGAGACTCGGGGTCGAACCCCCGGCCCATCATCTCCTGCTCGCCGCGGCCTGTTCCGGGCACCTCTCGGGCGTAGCGCCATGTGGTCTCCAGGAGCTCCGGAGCGTCTCCCGCGAGCCAGCTCTCCCCGGATCTGCCGAACGGCGCGAGATAATCGGCCCCCGGCGTGCCCTCTACCACGCCCTCAAGCTCCGCGTTGGAGGTGACCTCGTCGCTGAGCGGGCCGTGGAAGCAGTGCGTGTGCACGTCGCCCCCGGAGACGCGGAACACGTCGAAGATGTAGGAGTTGGGGGGCGGCGTCCTGACATCAAGCAGAGCGACGCAGCGGCGGAAGAGCGTCGCGCCCGGCGGCGGCGCGCCCTCGACGCACATGTAGCGCGCGCCCTCGGCGTCCGAGAGCGTTCGCACCCAGGAGTTGGCCCGGTGGCTGCTGCCGTTGACCTCCACGACGTTGTGCACGCGGCTCATGCGGTCGGGCGGCGTGGTATATCCGGGCCGCTGGCCGCCGTCGATGGTCATGGGCAGGCCATGGGCGTAGAACTGCAGGTCCATCGTGTCGCTGTGCTGGTGGCCGATGCCCGCCCCGATGCGCACGTACGCGCCGCGGCGCGCGGAGAAGTCGTCGTACGCCACGCCCGTCTCCAGCGCACCGAACCAGTTGTAGACCTGCCGCGAGCGGCTCTCGAGCCACGGGGCGCGCTCGACCCCGGCGGCGGCCATCTCCACCTCGTTCCACTCCCCGTCCGTGCCCGGGAATCCGTCGCGGCCCACCTCGTTCCTGATGACCCACGCGAAGGTGGGATCCCGTGACCAGAGCCACCCGTCGAGCGCCGCCTGCTTGACGCCGCCGAGTGTGTAGCCGGGGGCCTTGTCCGGTCCGCCCACGTCGCCGATGCGGGGGAAATCCCTCCCGCCCATGATGATGTCCATGTGCCAGTAGCACTTGGCCAGAGGCTTGGGGTAGCGCACGGCGTCGGTCAGGTCGTACCTGTCCGGCAGTACCCCCATGTCCTTGAACCGCTGCAGGCTGCGGGCGACGGGCGCCGCGCCGCTGCCCTGGGCATAGTAGGTCGAGCCGATGTACTTGGCCCCCTCCCGGTCGCATCCGCAGATCATGAGGTTCTGGATGCCGCCCGGCGGCATGGGATAGATGAACGTGCGGCTGAAGAGGAACTCCATCCAGGGATCGGTCACCTCGGCCGGGCCGAGGATGGCCGCCAGGTCGGCAATGACCATCGGGTCGGTGTGGTAGTGGTAGCGCAGGACCCGCTTGGCCGTCATCTGCACCAGGTACACTTCGATCAGCTTGCAGACGTCCTCGGGCGTCTTCACCCACGGCACGAACCGTGCCACGGAGTCGGCCAGGGCCTGATTGCCCTGGATGAAGTCGAACAGGCCGTCGTACCACTTCGGCGCGTCCAGGTAGTTGGCGTAGTGGGTCATCCACATGGCGGCGGTCTCGATCCGGCGGTTGTACAGGTTGCGGCCATAGGCGCCGGGGTCGCGGCTGGCGTTGCACAGGTAGCGGGCCGATGTGACCGACGGGAAGAGGTACGCGTACCGCGCCAGCGCGATGGCGCCGTCGTGCGCCGCGTCCACGTCGCCCCGCTCCCGCCACAGGCGGGCGCCGGTGCGGGCGATCTCTGGGTAGTGGCGGATCCGGTGCATGACCTCGATCCCGATCTCGGCGAACACCTTGCCCTGCTCTTCACTGGTGGGATCCGCGAAGTAGACACCGGTGCCATCGTCCTTGTATGGGAAGGGATCCGGCAGCGGCCGGTAGTGGATCATGTCGTCGACGGTGTACACGAGGCCGAGCCTCTCGTTCGTGAGGAACAGGTCCCAGTCCGCGGGGTCGTCGGAGAATGCGCTTCGTCCCCCGGTTGGCGGCACCCACGCGCCGTGCAGCTCGTTCACCTGGTCGCGGTCCATGGTCTCGGCGCCGAGCTGCACGTCCGGGTGTAAGATCGCGTTATACGATGCCTGTCGGAAGGAATTGCCGCTCCCCTGATGGTTCGGCGGGGGCAAGTAGTTCCAGAGGGCGGCGTCCCGGGCCAGGCGCTGCTCGGCGGTATAGCTGGGCACGGTGGGGGCAGGCCGGTCCGGGTCCGCGGCGAGGGTGACGCGCTGCTTGACGGCCCTGCGCGTGGCGCCGGCCAGGACATCGTCGAGCGAGATGTTGCGCACCAGCAGGTCCACCTCGCTGCCCTCATCGACCCACAGATCTGCCTTGTACCGGCGCCGTTCGGGCGCATTGAAGTGGAACTCCGCGACGCTGTAGAACTCGTCGCAGTAGCCGATGCGGAGCTTGTACTCGCTCGCCTCGCCCCCCAGCCCGTCGTTGACGCGGCAGCGCAGGAAGACGGGTCGCCGGAAGGTGCGGAGCGCGGCCGTCTCCACGGCCGCAATGACGCGCACCGCGTACATGCTCACGGGCAGCTCGCCCAGGTCGAGCGCGAATACTGGCCGGCCGACCTTCCAGCGGACCACGGACACGGGCCTGTTGCGGAGTCCCGTGTCGCGCACGGGCGCGTGGCGCGGCACCCAGTAGACGGGCTCGGCGTACTGCTCGATGTCGCCCCGGGAGCTGCCGGGGATATCGGGCGTGGCCCAGTTCCGGATCTGGCTCTGGCGGTCAAAGAAGCTGCGGATCGGCATGTACTTGAACATGTACGCACGCCAGTGCTCCACCGAGCCCGGGTAGAGCTCCCGTTCGGGGGCGAGCCCCTGGGGGCCCCACTCCCGATACTCGGTGCCCATGTCACTGACCGCCTCGCCCTGCGCGGCGAGCTCTGGGACGCAGCCCGGATGCCCAGGCTCTTCACCGTGCTGTGTCATGTAAAGCGGCAGCGGCACGCCGGCCAGTGGGCCTCCCCGGAGGTAGGTATCGGGTTCGGCGCCACGCCCCTGACCGGTCAGCAGGACGACAGCCGCGATCAGTGTGGTGGCTCTCTTCACGCTTGAGCCTCCCTTCGTCCGGCTCTCACGGCGCCAACTCGATCGTCCCCACGCGCTCCACCAGGAAGCTGTTCCCCTTCGTCGGACGCCACATCACCCACAGGTCGCCGGCCGTGCGGCGCACCGTGAGGTTGAAGCGGAGTCGGTCGCCGGGGGCGACGCCGAGGCCGGCGAGCGGGATGCTCCACTCGGCGCTCCAGGCGCTGTCGGATACTCGCGCCGCATACTGCACGCCCTGCTTCAGGCGCGCCAGTGCCTGCTGCCCGGCCCCCGCGTCGGCGCATGTTTCCCATTTGCCGGCGGCATATCCGCGCAGCACGAGTGTCTCGGCGTCCGCTCCCTCGGCCCGAAGAGCCAGCTCGACGGCTTCGCTCCCTCCCCAGTCCGTGCCGAGATTGCGCGTCTTCGCCAGCGGCGTGCGCATGGCGACGCGAAGTGCCTTGCCGTCGTGGGCGAGCCAGCCGCGGGCGGCTGGAGCGACGAGGGCGCCGGTGTAGTCAACGCTGAGGAGGATCGCCGTGTCGTCAGCGAGGCCGGCCCACTCGGCCGGTTCAGGGCGCCCGTCGATGGTGACCCGGGCGGCGCTGCGAGCGACCGTGTGCACGGGATTCGGCGCCAGATCGGCCTGGGGGGGAGGCTTCGGCGGCTCGGGGAGGTCAATGGGGCGGACCTCGTGCGTCACGGGCCAGCTTGCCCGGCGCTCGTCGCGGTAGACACCGATCTTCTCCAGCGGCAGCGGCTCGAATCCGATTGCGGCAACGGCAGCGCGGTCTCTGAACTGCAGCCGGACGGGGCGTCCCTGCTCGTCCTTGACCAGACGGACCCACTCCTCGTCGTCATCGAAGGCCAGGTTGTCCTCGACCGTCTGGTACTCGCGCGTGCCCTGGTGGATGTCGTCCCAGATCCCGCCGGCGCTGATGTTGCGGGCGAAGACGTTGCGCTTCGGGATGTTGGGCTCATCCTCCAGGATGCCGGGCAGCGTGGGATAACGCCTCCGCCAGAGGTCATCCTGATACGGCATGGACCGCAGGCGGGTCCGGAGCGTGCCGTTGGGGTCGTCGGTGGCTGCCTTCTGCCAGCCCATGCCGCGGTTGTCGATGTGAGCGGCCTTCCAGCAGTCGAGGAACACGTTGTTGGTGACGATGTTGTCGTCCCCGCCCCCGATGAACACCGCCCGCGAGCAGCGCTCGAAGAGGTTGCCGTGGATAGTGTGCCCGCTGTGCTGGTCGTCGAGGTAGATGGTCATCCCGCCGTGGCCGGCGGCGCCGACGATCTGGTGCCAGTAGTTGTGCCGGATGACGGTGCCTCGCTGTGTCCAGTCGCGGCCGACATAAAACGCTCCCGCATCCCCGCTTTCGTACACGACGTTGTGGATCTCGTTGTACTCGACGATGTGGTCATTGCCGCCGGCCGAGACCGCCATGTGCGGGCCGTCGTGAATGAGGTTGTGGGCGATGCGGTTGCCAACGCCGCTGACGCTGACTCCGGTCTTGTAGGTCCGCGCACGTCGCGAGTAATGGTGCACCTGGTTGTTCTCCGCGTTGTGGCCGGCGGGAGTGAGCGTGGGCCGATCGCCGCCGCTCATGGATATGCCGCCCTCGCCGCAGTGGTAGATGTCGCAGCCGTACACCTCGTGCTTCGTGCCCCCGCTGACGACGACTGCTCTGTGACCGACGTTGCGGATGGTGCAGCCGACGACGTGGCAATCGGTCCCGTCTCTGAGTGCGATGGCTGTGCCGCGGCAGCATTCGAAGACGAAGCCCTGGAACGTGACGTGCGACAGGTTCTCGGCGCGCACGATGCCTTCGCCCTGTGAGAGAACGGTGGTACCCCCCGGTGCCGGCGGCCAGAAGTACAGCCTCCCCTCCTGCCGGTCGATGTAGTACTCACCGGGGGAATCCAGCTCGCTCAGGAGGTTGAGGGCATACCAGCGCGCGCGGCCTGGAGTGATGCCGTATCTGGGCTTCACCGTGTCAGATCGCTCGATGACGTGCTGCGTCGGGTCGATGCCGACGATGGGCTCGTATACCTCTGCCCAGTCGTGGTGCCAATAGGCGAACACCCATGGCTCGGGCTCATCGACCCAGCGCGCGACGCGATCCGTGTCAACTTCGATCCGCTCCTGGCTATGCTTGCGCTGGATGCCGCGAAAGCCCTCGTTCGGCCACCGGGCCAGGGTCATCGGAGCGTCGCTGAGCAGTAGCTCAGCTTCAGCCGGCTGGCTGCCGATGGCGAAGCCACGGACGGTCAACTTGCCGTAATCGGTGATCCCCTGCGTGCGGAGGTCGGCCGCCAGCACTCGGCCGCGCGCTTCGGCTGGCAGGCGCCGGGATTGAGCTTCGTCGATCACCCGCGCCCAGCCGCTGACGCGCCGTCCGCCGGTGAATCGGACTCTCGCTGCCGCCTCGGCGCGGTAGGTGATGGGGGCATCGGCCGACCCGGAATCCTGCTCCGCCAAGGCCACGGGCTCGTCGAAGAGGTACGTCCCGGCGGCGAACAGCACGGTCACCGGCTGCGCGTCGGCCTTGACCTGCCGCACGCGGTCCCGGGCGCCGGCGAGCGTTGCCAGCGGCGCTTCGGGGGTGCCGGGGGCGTCGTCGCGGCCCTGCGGGGCGACGTGCAGGATGGTCTCCGCACCGGCAGCGTAGGCGACCAGGAGGCTCAGCGTGGGCAGCAGCATGGACTTCATCGACAGCCTCCGGTAAGTGGCGATGGCCTGGTGGCCCGTTGAGCACGATCATGAGGCAGGCCGGACGGAGGAAGGCACTGCAGATCCGGTCACGCGCTACTCATGGATCTGCAGGTCATCCAGGAGGATGCGATCCCCCTCGTCACCCTCGAAGAGCAGCTTGATGTTGTCGAGTACGTCCCCCTCGAGACTGGGGCCTTTCATGCCCCAGCCCACCCGGGCCTCGATGGCCCGGAACTCGACATCGCGCCACTGATCCCTCTTCAGGCCGCCGATCCGGTACCGGCAGTTGTCCTTGTGCTTCTTGGACCAGATGAGAACGCCCACCTGGCCGACGTCGCAGAGCGGCTTGAGCTTGAGGCGGATGGTTGTCGAATCCTCGACCCGGGTTGAGTAGGCGTTCCACACGGCGACCCCCTTCGGCCCGAAGGCGTACGCCTTCGAGCCATCCACGCCGCCGTCGGCCACCTCCCCGCCCTGGAAGTTAGGCGCTCCATCTTCGAGGCTCTCCGAGTACACGAGCTTGCCCGGCTCCGCGAAGATCAGCCCCGGGGTCAGCAGAGCGCTCCTGGATGGCTCGGCCCTCTTCTTGCCGGCTCTGGGGCGGCCCTGGGTGGGGCCAAGGTACTCGGTGGCGATCAC